>CALDFO010000188.1 GCA_937942205.1 uncultured Alphaproteobacteria bacterium | reverse complement strand
CTCGCCGGCGATGGCGGTCTTGACCAGCGGCGAATTGCCGATCGACTGCGCGATGCTGAAGGCGCTCGCATCCGAGGTTGCGCCTTCGACGGTGACGGTCACCATCTTGGTCGCTCCCTCGCCGTCGCGGACGACGAGGATTGCGAGATCGTGCAGCACATCGCCCAGTGCCTCGGCGAAAACCTTCGCTCGCGGATCGTCGGCGCTCACGATTGGATCGATGTTCGCCTTGCCGGTCGCGAACACGAGGCAGGTATCGGAGGTGGAGGTGTCGCTGTCGACGGTGATGGCATTGAAGCTGCCGCCAATCAGCGGCTGCAGGATTTCCTGCAGCACCGGCGCCGGGATCGGCGCATCGGTGAAGATGAAGCTCAGCATCGTCGCCATGTCGGGCGCGATCATGCCCGATCCCTTGGCGATGCCGTTGATGGTCACTTTCACCCCGTCGATCCGCGCCGTGGCCGTGGCCGCCTTGGGATAGGTGTCGGTGGTCATGATGGCGTCGGCGGCGGCGCGCCAGTTGCCGGCGGCGCTGTCGGCGGCCACGGCGGCCAGCACCTTGGTGATCTTGTGATCGGGCAGCGGTTCGCCGATCACCCCGGTCGAGGCCAGGAACACCTCGGCCGGGCGGCAGCCCGCCACGGCGGCGGCCTCGGCGGCGATGGCCTTGACGCCCTCCAGCCCCGCCTGGCCGGTAAAGGCGTTGGCGTTGCCGCTGTTCACCACCAGCACCCGCGCGCTTGTTTCCCCATTCTTGGCGCCCTTCAGCTTGTCGCGGCACCACAGCACCGGGGCGCTGGCGGTCTTGGAGGTGGTGAAGACGCCCGCGACCTGGGTGCCGGGGGCCAGGAGCGCCAGCAGCACGTCGGTGCGCTGCCGGTAGCGCACGCCCGCCGCCACCGTGCCCAGCCGTACCCCCGCCAGAGGGGGCAGCTTGGGGAAGGCTTTGGGCGCCAGGGGGGAAACCGGATGGGCCGCCTTTTTGGCGGCGGCCGCGGGCTCGCGAGTCGTTTTTGCCGTTTTCGCCATGGATTTCCCCCGGAATTTGGCGGGGATAGTCATAAAAAACCCCGGTTTGACAAGAGACTATCGCGTTCTTATGTCTCCCGCGCGGCCGCCATGCCCTTTTGGCGGCCCCGGTTTTCTATTGCCGGTCCGTAACAGAGGATTTCATGCTGGGTTTCAGCGCGCTCGCCAAGTCGTTTTTCGGCTCGGCCAACGACCGCAAGGTCAAGCCCCTGTGGGCGACCGTGGCCAAGATCAACGCCCTCGAGCCACGCTTCGTGGCGATGAGCGACGAGGAACTGCGGGCCATGACCCCCGCCTTCCGCGAACGCCTGGCCAAGGGCGAGACCCTGGACGACCTTCTGCCCGAAGCCTTCGCGGTGGTGCGCGAGGCCGCCAAGCGCGTGCTGGGCCAGCGCCATTTCGATGTGCAGCTGGTCGGCGGCATGGTGCTGCATTCGGGCGCCATCTCCGAAATGAAGACCGGCGAAGGCAAGACCCTGGTCGCCACCCTGCCCACCTATCTCAACGCCCTGACCGGCGACGGCGTGCATGTGGTGACGGTCAACGACTATCTGGCCAAGCGCGACAGCGACTGGATGAGCCAGGTCTACGGCTTCCTGGGCATGAGCACCGGGGTGATCGTGCACGGCCTGACCGACGAGGAACGCAAGGTCGCCTATGGCGCCGACATCACCTACGGCACCAACAACGAGTTCGGCTTCGACTATCTGCGCGACAACATGAAATACGCGATGGACGCCATGAGCCAGCGCGGCCATGCCTTCGCCATCGTGGACGAAGTGGATTCCATCCTGATCGACGAGGCGCGCACCCCGTTGATCATCTCCGGTCCCACCGAGGACCAGACCGAGATGTACCGGGCGGTGGACTCGGTGATGGGGATGCTGGTCAAGGACGATTACGACCTGGACGAGAAGCAGCGCCAGGTCTCGCTGACCGAAACCGGCAACGAGCGCATGGCCCAGGCGCTGAAGGCCGCCGGGCTGCTCCAGGATGGCGACCTGTACGACATCCAGAACATCTCCATCGTCCATCACGTGAACCAGGCGCTGAAGGCGCACCTGCTGTTCCAGAAGGACAAGGACTATATCGTCAAGAACGGCCAGGTGGTCATCATCGACGAATTCACCGGCCGCATGATGGAAGGCCGCCGCTATTCCGAGGGCCTGCATCAGGCGATCGAGGCCAAGGAGAACGTCACCGTCCAGCCGGAGAACGTCACCCTCGCCTCGATCACCTTCCAGAACTATTTCCGCCTCTATGACAAGCTGGCGGGCATGACCGGCACGGCCATGACCGAGGCCGCCGAGTTCCTGGACATCTACAAGCTGGACATGCTGGAAATCCCGACCAACGTGCCGGTCCAGCGCATCGACCATGACGACGAGGTCTATCGCACCGAAACCGAGAAATACGAGGCGATCATCAAGCTGGTGACGGACTGCCGCGAGCGCGGCCAGCCGGCGCTGGTGGGCACCACCTCGATCGAGAAGTCCGAGGAGCTGTCCACCCTGCTCAACAAGCGCAAGATCCAGCACCATGTGTTGAACGCGCGCTATCACGAGCAGGAAGCCTTCATCGTCGCCCAGGCGGGCGTGCCGGGCGCCGTCACCATCGCCACCAACATGGCGGGCCGCGGCACCGACATCCAGCTCGGCGGCAACGCCGACATGCGCATCAAGGTCGAACTGGCCGAAATCACCGACGAGGCCGAGCACAATATCCGCGCCGACGCGATCCGCGCCGAGGTCGCCGCCAACAAGCAGAAGGCGCTGGCGGCGGGCGGCCTCTACATGATCGGCACCGAGCGGCACGAAAGCCGCCGCATCGACAACCAGCTGCGCGGCCGCTCCGGCCGCCAGGGCGACCCCGGCGCCTCCAAGTTCTTCCTGTCGTTGCAGGACGATCTGATGCGGATTTTCGGCTCGGAGCGGATGGAATCCATTCTCACCCGCCTGGGCCTGGAGCCGGGCGAGGCCATCACCCATCCCTGGGTGAACAAGGCGCTGGAAAAGGCGCAGCACAAGGTCGAGGCGCGCAACTTCGAGATCCGCAAGAACATCCTGAAATACGACGACGTGCTCAACGACCAGCGCAAGGTCATCTTCGACCAGCGCAAGGAAATCATGTTGTCCGAGGACGTCTCCGACCAGATCGCCGACTTCCGCGAGGAAGTGGTGGAAAGCCTGGTGGAAACCCATATCCCCGAAAAGGCCTATGCCGAGCAGTGGGATGTGCAGGGCCTGCATGAGGAAGTGGACAAGATCTTCGGCCTCGACCTGCCGGTGATCGAATGGAGCAAGGAAGAAGGCATCGCCGACGAGGAAATGCGCGAGCGCATCCTCAAGGCGGTGGAGGCCCGCGCCGCCGAGCGCGCCGCCAATGTCGGCATCGAGATCACCCGCTATGTCGAAAAGGCCATCCTGCTGCAGACGCTGGACGGCCATTGGCGCGAGCATATCGTCAACCTGGATCACCTGCGCCAGTATGTCGGCCTGCGCGGTTACGGCCAGCGCGATCCGCTCAACGAATACAAGAGCGAGGCGTTCGAGCTGTTCGAGTCGCTGCTGTCCACCCTGCGCCGCGACGTGGTGCGCCAGTTGATGAACGTCCAGATCCAGACCGGGCCGCAGCCGCCGCTGGAAGACACGCCCCTGCCCAGCATGTTCGCCACCCACCTGAACCCGCTGACCGGCGAGAATGAGGCCGAGCAGCCGGGCCTGTGGCCGGACGACGGCCCGGTGGACCCGAACAATCCCAAAAGCTGGGACAAGGTTCAGCGCAACGCGCCCTGTCCGTGCGGCTCCGGGAAAAAGTTCAAGCATTGCCATGGTGCCTTGACCTGACGCCGCACGGTTTTTTGGTTCGGTCGCGCGGCAACGCTCTTCGGCTTCGCGCATTGTCACCGCGCGCCGGCCTGACGTCCTGGCCGGCTTGCGCTCGATCACGGTTTGGCGCGTTATGGCACGGGCCACGGGGAGTCGCGCGTGATTACCGTCCATGAAGTGAACGGCAAGCCGGTCTGGGTGGACCTGTTCGATCCCACCCCCGAGGAATTGCGCAAGGCTTGCGCCGATTACGATCTGAACATTCCGCCCCGCGCGCAACTGGAGGAAATCGAATTCTCCAGCCGGCTGCAGTATGACGACGAGACGTTCACCCTTTCGGTGCCGGTGACGCCCCATCGGAACAGCGGCGCCGAAGACGTCACCACGCCCCTGGGCATGGTGCTGACCCCCGACATCCTGGTCACCATCCATTTCGCCCAGCTTCACACCTTCGAGGCCATCACCGCGCGGGTGAAGCGCCGTCCCCGCTCCGCGCCGGACATCTTCCTGGTGATCCTGGAGGCGCTGATCGACTATGGCGCCGACCGGCTGGAGGAATTGCGCGCCGAGGCGCTGCACATCTCTCAGCGCATCTTCCACAAGGGTACGCACCTGGAGCAGACCCACAACGTCTCCCGCGTCAGCCGGATGCTGCGCGACACGCTGGTGGAGGTCGGCGACATGGGCGAACGGCTGTCGTATATCCGCGATACCCTGCTGGTGCTGCAGCGCGCCGTCCCCTTCGTCAACGAACATGGCGACGGCTGGATCGAACCGGCGGTCCGCGCCCGCCTCAAGATGGCGGGTAAGGACGTGCAGTCGCTGAACGATTATGAGGTTCACCTCACCGACAAGCTTCAGTTCCTGCTGGACGCGGCGCTGGGCTTCATCAGCACCGAGCAGAACGACCTGTTCAAGGTCCTGACCATCGCCTCGGTGGTGGGCATCCCCCCCGTTCTGGTGGCGGGCATCTATGGCATGAACTTCCATGTCATGCCGGAACTGGCCTGGCCGCTGGGCTACCCCCTGGGACTGGGCCTGATCGTGCTCAGCGCCATCGTGCCGTTGTTGTGGTTCAAATACCGGGGCTGGTGGTAGCGGCCTGCCGCGCGGCGCTGACGCTGCCGCTAGCGCCGCTTGGCGTCCACCCTTCGGGCGGACGATTCAAATACCGGGGCTGGTGGCAGGCCCGCCTTGCCGCCGGGGCGACCCGCGGGGCCGGTAGCCCGGTTCCGGGAGGGGCTTCGCGGTTGCGGTTTTCGCCGCGTCGGCTAATCTTCGCCGCAAGCGCGGATTCCCATCCGCGCAGGGGCGCCATATTGATCTTTTGAAGGGGTACCATCATGCGTCTGGGCAAATCCGTTGCCGTGGCAACGGCTCTGTGTCTCACTGCTGCCAGCCTGGCGACGCCGGCGGCCGCGCCGTCTTCCATCCGCCGCAAGACGGAAGAGAAGAAGGCCGAAATTCCCACCTGCAGCCACCGGATCGGCAGCATCGCCATCCGCGAGCCGGACAACAAATGG
>CALDFO010000187.1 GCA_937942205.1 uncultured Alphaproteobacteria bacterium | reverse complement strand
CTCGGTGGCGAACAGCTCCAGCACCTTGCCGGCGCGGCGCAGATAGATGGAGCAGACTTCCGCCACCATGTTGGAGGCGATGACCGACACCAGCTTGTCCAGCCGCATCTGGGCGCTGGTCTGTTCCGCCATGATCTCGCGCAGGCGGCGCAACAGCAGGCGGGGGCCGCCACCGGGAGACATGGACGCTACCTCTGAATCACGCACTCAGTATGTCATGGCCCGGCATGTCCGGGCCATCCGGTTCACGGCTGAAAAACCAGGGCCCGCATGACGCGGGCCGTGTCGTCCGCGCGTTTTACGCGGCGTCCAGTTCATAGGCGGAATGCAGCGCCCGGACCGCCAGCTCGACATATTCCTCGGCGATCAGGACGCTGACCTTGATCTCGGAGGTGGAGATCACCTGGATGTTGATGCCCTTGTCCGACAGGGTGCGGAACATGGTCTGGGCCACGCCGGGATGGGCGCGCATCCCGATGCCGATGATCGAAACCTTGGCCACCGCCGAGTCATGGGTGACGTCGCGATATTCGATCAGCTTGGCGTTGTCCTCGATCGCCGCCAGGGCGCGGCCCAGTTCGCCGCGGGCGCAGGTGAAGGTCAGATCGGTGGTCTTGCCGTCTTCCGAGACGTTCTGGACGATCATGTCCACATTGACGCCCGCCTCCGCCAGCGGCCCGAAGATGGCGCTGGCCACGCCCGGCTTGTCGGGAACCTTGTGCAGGGTGATCTTGGCTTCGTCGCGGCTGTAGGCGATGCCGGTGACCGGTTTCTTTTCCACGATGTCTTCCTCGTCGCAAAGCAGGGTGCCGCCCACATCGGGCGTGAAGGTGGACAGCACGCGGGTGGGCACCCGGTGCAGCATGGCGATCTCGACGCTGCGGGTCTGGAGCACCTTGGCGCCCAGCGACGCCATTTCCAGCATCTCCTCATAGGCGATCTTTTCCAGCCGCCGCGCCTTGGGCACGATGCGGGGGTCGGTGGTATAGACCCCGTCCACATCGGTATAGATGTCGCAGCGCTCGGCATGGATGCCCGCCGCCACCGCCACCGCGCTGGTGTCGGAGCCGCCGCGGCCCAGGGTGGAGATGCGGGTTCCGGGCGCCACGCCCTGGAAACCGGCGACCACCGCCACCTCGCCGCTCTCGACGGCGGCCTGCATGTCGCTGGCGGGCACGCCCTCGATGCGGGCGCCGCCATGCAGGGCGGAGGTGTTGATCGGAATCTGCCAGCCCAGCCAGGAGCGGGCGCGGATGCCCATCGCATTCAGGGTGATGGCCAGAAGCCCGCTGGTGACCTGCTCGCCGCTGGCCACCACCACATCATATTCGCGCTGGTCGGGAACCGCCTGGAACACGCTGCCGCCCACCCCTTCCACCGGCGGGCGGGCCGCCTCGTTGGTCCAGGCGACCAGCT
>CALDFO010000186.1 GCA_937942205.1 uncultured Alphaproteobacteria bacterium | reverse complement strand
TCGGTCTGTTCCGCCCCCATCTTGTCCGCCAAGGGGCGCAGGGCCAGCGACAGCGGACCGGCAACCTGGGCCGAGGACAACTGTTCGGCCTGCTCCAGCGTCACTTCCAGGGTCGCGGTCTTGCCGACCACGGTCTTGGCGTCCTTGTCCTGCTGGGCGGTCTGGTCCACCGCCAGCACCCGCACATCCGACAGGATGGTGCGCGAGACGGCGCGGTCATTGGGCAGCTTGCGGGTCTGGATCACGTCGATGCGGTCGTTGGGCAGGATGAAGCCGCCCGCGCCGCTTTCCGCCGAGATCACGATGGAGACGGCGCGCATTCCCGGCGCCAGCGTGGCCGCCAGGAAGCCCGAACCGTCGGCCTTGACCACCGCGATGCTGGTGATGGGCTGGCTGGCCAGGATGGAACTGCGAACCACCATGCCCTTCACCGATTCTTCCAGCGGCGCTTCGCCGCTGCGGGTGATGAAGGCGTTGGTGTCCACCGAGGCGCTGGGCCATTTGTCCCAGCGCACATTCTCGGCGGTGAGCGACTGGCCCGGCGTGAGATTGGTGTTGGCGACCAGAACCTCGGTCATCGCGATCGGCGCGGGGGCCTGCGCGGCGGCGACATCCGGCGTGCCGCCGCCGATCATGGAACGCACCATGAGCGCGGCGCCCACGGCCGCCACCAGGGCGATTCCGAGCACGATGATGCGTTTGGTATCCATGGGAAGCGGCTCCTTTGCGCCCAATTCACCACGCAACCCTTTAGAAATTGCTTAATGAGAGGCTGCGCCATTCGTACACGGACCGGTATCGGGCACGCCGCGCGCACGGACGGATGCGCGCCAAAGCGCGATCCGGCGCGCCTTTGCCCGCCTTACCGGTTTCTTAATGCGAATAGCGGGAATGCGATTTTCAGGCGCCGGCGGCCAGGCGGAAGATTTCCGTATCCGGCAGCAGGAAGAAGGCGCCCGCCGCCAGCGCGACGCCATAGGGAATGCCCGATTTGCTGTCATGCAGCTTCAGCACCCACGGATAACGCAGCAGCCAGACCGGGATCAGCCATTTGCGCGCCATCAGCACGGCCAGGGTGAGGACGCCGCCAAAGGCCGAGGCAATCAGCGCATAGGGCAGCAGATCGCCGAAGCCCAGCCACAGCGCCACGGCCGCGAACAGCTTGGCGTCGCCGCCGCCGACATAGCCCAGCGCGAACAGGATGAAACCGACGGTCAGGCCGATGCCGCCCGCCAGCAGGTGCCAGCCGATCGCCGCCCAGGACAGGCCCGCGGCCACGGCGAAGACCGCGAACAGCAGGGTCAGCGCCGCGGTGAGGAAATTGGGAATGGTGAAACTGGCGATGTCCCAGCCCGCGGCGGCGATCAGCAGCAGCGGCAGGATGACCAGGACAAGAGCTTCAGCCAGCATGGGACAATCCGGAAAAACGGACGGCCGCCCTCGTGAAAAGGCGGCCGCCGCGGAAAAGCAAGACCGTGATCTTACTTCGACAGCTCGGTGCCGATCTTATCCAGCTTGGTCGACAGCTGCGTGCCGATGACCGACAGACCGGTGATGATGACGACCGAGATGAGGGCGGCGATCAGGCCATACTCGATGGCGGTGGCGCCGGACTCATCGCGAACGAAACGCGAGAAGATGTTCATTTCAGTCTCCAACTTTATTGACACCCTAGGATGCCCAACCCCGCTCGAAATTGTTTTCGCTCGTTGCGGACAGACGCCAATCTAAAATGGCGGCGCTTAAGATCGACTTAATCAGCCGCGCGCGATTGGCGCGCCGGATGTGCCGGCATGGCACGAAACGCCCCGTTTTTCCGAAGCTGTATCGTTAAGTTTCGCATCCTGTTTACCAAGCCGCGCATTCGCGCCGGGTTCCGCGCCCCTTGCCGTTCTCCCGCCAGCGCCAGCGCCAGCGCCGCGACCGGAAAGGCCGCCAGCACATCCACCATGTGATGGCCGCCCTGCACCGGCGTCGACACCAGCACCGCCGCGTTCAGCGCGATCAACGGCCAGCGCAAGCCGCGCAGGCTCCAGCCATACCAGGTGACGATCAGCGCCAGCGCGCCGTGATAGGAGGGAAAGCCGATCAGGCCGCGCAGGTCGGCGGGCGAGATGAAGCCGGGGCCGTCGCGCAGCAGCGCCGCCAGCTCCTGGCCGTATTGCGTGTCGACGGTCAGCGTCAGCCGCGCCGCGATACCGGGCGCGAAACCGTGCAGCGACATGGCGCCGAACGAGGGAAAGGCGGCCCAGAAGAAGATCGCCATCAGCGCCGCCGCCGCCAGCGCCAGACAGAAGCGATAGGTCTGCACCGTCCGCCCGCTCCAGGCCAACGCCACCAGCACCAGCGCGATTTCCGGCAGCACCAGATTGTAGACATGGAAGAACGCAAGATTCAGCCGCGGCCGGTCCGCCATCGCCAGCATCACCCGGTACCAGTCGAAGCCCAGCGCGGTGTCGGCCGCCATCAGCAGGCCGTCGATCCGGGGCCCCGCCAGCGGAATCAGCATGTAGTTGAGCACGCTGGCGGCGGCGGAAAACTGGATCAGGAAGGCGGCCCCCAGCAGCATGGCGGCGATCTGCGGCTCGCGGCGGCGTTCCTGATAGTAAAGCCCCGCGCCCAGCAGCCCCAGCGACAGGGCCGCCAGGCGGCCATAGGCGGGCGCATCCAGGTCGAATCCCGCCAGCCGCCACCAGGCGGCATCCAGCGCGGTCAGCAGCAGCACCAGGCCGAGCAGGACGCGCTGAAGGCGGGCAATGTCGGACATCGGGCAACGGGTTCCCAAGGCTGCGCGCCCCTGTTTAGCCCCCATGCCTTAAGGCTTCTTTTACGGCGCGGGCCTAGGGTGGCGGGGAAATTCCGGATGGTCCGCCCATGCGTCAGTTCCTGCTCGCCACCGCGCTGGTTTGCGCCAGCTATCTGCCCGCCAGCGCCGCCGATGTCAGCCTGACGCTGGACGAAGTGCGCACCCTGACCTTCAACACGCCGGTGGCGACCGTGTATGTCGGCAATCCGGCCATCGCCGACATCACCATGATCGACGCCCGCCATGCCTTCGTGCAGGGCAAGGGCTATGGCCGCACCAACATCGTCGCCCTGAACGCCGACGGCAAGCAGGTGTTCGGCAGTCGCGTCAATGTCACCGGCGGCGACAGCGCCGGCACCGTGACGCTGAATCGCGGCGCCCAGCGCGTCACCTACAACTGCACCGGCGCGCGCTGCGAGCTGGCCCCGGTTCCCGGCGACGGCAAGGATGCCGAGGCCATTCAAGGCCAGATCAACAGCCACCAGAACGCGGCGCGCCAGGCGGCGACCGGCCGCGGCGGCTGATCCGGCCACCCGACAAGACAGAAAAGGCGGAACGCAGCGCGTTCCGCCTTTTTTATTGTGCGCCGCGCCGCTTCCTAGCGGCTGACATGCACGTTGGTGATGTCCTTGCCGATCTGCTCGAACGCCGTGACCACGGCGCCGTTGGAGGTGATGCCGAAATACTTCGTGCTGTCGCTGGCGCAGTATTGCAGGGCCGAGGAATCGCCCTTGCCGCCCAGGTTGAGGAAGATGGTGTAGATGACCACGCCGTCCTTCTTGGCATTGTCGCAGGCCAGCTTCATGCGGCCGTCGATCTTGTCGGCATCCGGCGTGCCGTCCGTGCCGGTGCCCCACCAGCGGTCCACGGTGTTGAGGCCGTCGCTGAACAGGATGATGTAGCGCGTGGTGTCGCCGGGCACCGCGCCGGGATTGTAGGGATCGCTGTTGGTCAGGGTCTGCCAGCCATGCACGAAGCCGATGCCCTGGTTGGTGGAGCCGCCGGTGGACATGCCGGTGATCTTGGTCTTCAGCTTGTCCCAGACGGTGCCGTCCCAGGGTGAAATCATGGTCATGACGGTGGAACTCAGGCAGCCGCTGACATTGGCGGCCGGGAACTTCTCCGAACTGGGCGGCGAATTCTTGGCGTCATAGTCGTCGGCGGCGTCGGGCTTCTTCTGCCGGTCCACCACGCAGCCCTTCCAGGTCGAGCGGTCATTCAACCGCCAGGTATGCGAGAAATTATAGGCTCGCTTGGTCACGGTCGTCGTGACTTTGTTCTGGGTATAGGAACGGTCCCAGGTGCATTTCTTTTTGCTGCCGCTGCCGGAGCAATCCTTGCTGCCGTCGGTATTGCCGCTGGTCTTCGTCGTGGACGTATCCTCGCTGTCGGTGTCCTTGGTATAGCCGTTGCTGGTGCTGCTGGTCGTGGTGGTCGTGCTCTTGCCGTTATCCCTGGGATAATTGTTCTTGTCCGTGCAGGTGATGGTGCCGCTGCCGGTCTGGCTGCAGGTCTGGCGCACATCCTGGGGCTGGGTCTCCGTCTCGGTCACCGTGCGCGTCTGGGAGGGCACGCTGTCCCAGCAGCCGTTGAAATAGCGGCGGTGATGATCGTCGCCATACCCCATGCCGGGACAGATCCAGCCGCGATAGGTGCCGCTGGTGGGAAGATTGGCCGTCTTGCTCGCACTGTTCGTGGGCCCGGTGGTGCAGTAAAATTGATAGGGATCCTGCAGCTTGTTGTCCGCATCGGTGAAGGGGCACGCGCTGTAATAGCCGACGCTGGAATCGGGCGTGTAGCCGACCGGCTTGGCCTCCCAGTCGGTCCAGTCCAGCCAGGACTTGGACGCGTTGTCGGTTCCGACATTCACCACGCCGGAGAAAGGCACGATGGTGACCTTCACGTTTTCCGGCGTGGAGGCGGCCGCTTTCTTGAGCGTATCGATCAGGCTTCCCGCCGCGCCCTTCAGCGCCGTCATCTTGGAGGTGCCGGTGGAATCGGTGTCATCCATGGAGCCGGAATTGTCCAGCACCAGCGAGACCCACAGCTTGGTCTGGCCCCAGACCACCGTGGTGCTGCTCTTGACGTCCAGATGGTCGTAATTGGCCAGGCGCATCAGCGTGGTCGGCACGCTGCCGGTGACCTGCAGCGTGACCGAGCCGTCCTTGTCGTAGCCGTCGTTGGAGATGGTGACGACCGGCGCGCCCGCGCCCTTGTAATTGGCGTTGAAATATTTCTGCGCCAGGTCCTGGGCCTTGGTCCGGTCCAGCCCGGTCGAAGAGGCGATGGCCAGGCCCGCCGCGTCCAGCGCCTCGCTCATCGAGGCGCGCACCATCGCGGCGCGGGCGAAATCCAGGCCGATGCCGGCGGCCAGCGCCAGCGGCACCAGCGCGATGCCGAACATCATCGCGACATTGCCGCGCCGGTCGCGCAGGAAACCGCGCAGCGCTGTGCGCAGGCGGCGGAAAAGATTTTCGGTCTGGCCCATTGGCGGCGCCCATCGGTTCGCCTGTTCCTATGCACCAGCAGCGGTGAAAAAGCCGTTGCCATCGCCAAAGCTGGTAACGCAATCGTTAACAGAATATCCCGCGCCGTTAACGATGGGCGCCGCGAAGACCCGCGGCCGCGCCCCCGGCGCGCTTAACCACTTGTTGAGCAAGAATGGGGCTTTGCCTTCGCGATCCGCGCGAAACCGCGTAAAAACAGGCCTTCGAGAGGCTTAACCGTGATCGGACATCGCATCGTGTCGGGCCTGGCCAAGCGCCGCAAGCGGCTGCGCGCCGACCAGAAAGGGTCGGCGGCGATCGAATTCGCGCTGGTCGCGCCGGTCTTCTTCGCCATCCTGATGGGCATCGTGGAAGGCGGGCTGCTCTATGTCTCGCAAGCCACGCT
>CALDFO010000185.1 GCA_937942205.1 uncultured Alphaproteobacteria bacterium | reverse complement strand
GTCACCGACCCCAAGAAGGCCGTGGTGGCGCTGAAATGGGCGGTGCGCGAAATGGAAGACCGCTATCGCAAGATGTCCAAGATGGGCGTGCGCGGCGTCGAGGCGTTCAACGACCGCGTCCGCAAGGCCAAGGAAAAGGGCGAGGTGTTGAAGCGCACCGTCCAGACCGGCTTCGACCGGGAAAGCGGCAAGCCCGTCTATGAAGACGAGACGCTGGAATTCGAGGCCATGCCCTTCATCGTGGTGGTGGTGGACGAAATGGCCGACCTGATGATGGTGTCGGGCAAGGAGATCGAGGGCGCGGTGCAGCGTCTGGCGCAGATGGCGCGCGCGGCGGGCATCCACCTGATCGCCGCGACGCAGCGGCCGAGCGTGGACGTGATCACCGGCACCATCAAGGCGAACTTCCCCACCCGCATCTCCTTCCAGGTGACCAGCAAGATCGACAGCCGCACCATCCTGGGCGAGCAGGGCGCCGAGCAGCTGCTGGGCCAGGGCGACATGCTCTATATGGCGGCGGGCGGGCGCATCCGCCGCGTCCACGGCCCCTTCGTGTCGGATCACGAGGTGGAGGATGTGGTGCGCTTCCTCAAGACCCAGGGCGTGCCGGAATATCTGGACGCCGTCACCGAGGAAGCCGACGAGGACAGCGACGATCCCTATGCCGTGTTCGGCCAGGGCAACGGCAATTCCGGCGACGACCTGTATGACAAGGCGCTGGCGGTGGTGGCGCGCGACCGCAAGGCTTCCACGTCTTATATTCAGCGCCGGTTGCAGATCGGCTACAACCGCGCCGCCAGCCTGATCGAGCGCATGGAGCAGGAAGGCGTGGTGTCAGGCCCCAACCATAAGGGCGTGCGCGAGGTCTTATTGCCGGATCACGACGACCGGTAAGGCAAGCTCGCCCTGGTGGGGCAAAGCACAGCCCTGCCTCCCCCTTTGGCGCGTAGCGCCATGAAAGGGGGAGGTGGTTTCAGCGTGCGATGCCGACCTCTTGGGAGGCGAGCGGAAGCTGAAACCGGAGGGGGTCATGAAAGAAAGTTGGATTCCCGCTTTCGCGGGAATGACAAAAGATGAATGACAAAAAAGCCCGGCTCTTGCGAGCCGGGCTTTTCTGTTCAGATTGCCGCGAACCTCAATCCGCCGCGAAGCAGTAGAACTGGCCCGCGCCGCCGGTCTTGACCAGCGCATCCTGGCTGCAGCCCTGCGAGGCATGGCTGGCGTTCCAGGAGGTGAAGTTGCGGTTGTTGTTGGGACCGTTGCGGTCGTGATGGCCCAGCACGGCGGAGCCTTCGCCATTCTTGGTCCAGTTGCCGCAGGTGGTGTCGGTGCCCACCCCCGCCGGCAGATAACGGCCCGCCGTGTCGGAGCCGGTCAGCATGTCATGGGTGTTGGGGGTGTCGCCGCGCCCGTTCACCACCGTGCCCTTTTCGGTCAGCAGGTTGGCCTTGGTGATGTTGGGATTGGCCGGATCGTGCAGGTCTTCCAGATTGCGGGCGATGGTCACGCCCTTGGCGTTGACCCAGGGGCCCTTGCCGATGCGCTCGCGCGCGTCCACCGGGGCCGAGCCGTCGATGGCGGTGGCGCTGAGATAGGCTTTCCAGTTGGTCTTGGTCGAGCCCGCCGCCTTGGCCAGGGCCGCGCAATGGGCGTCCGCGCCCGCCAGGCCGCCCAGATTGGCGCCGTCACCCTTGACGACGCTGGTGACGAAGAAACTCATATTGTTCTGCGCCTGCACGCCGACGGCGGCGCCGCCAATGCCCATCGCCACCC
>CALDFO010000184.1 GCA_937942205.1 uncultured Alphaproteobacteria bacterium | reverse complement strand
GCGACCTCTTAGGGAGCCGAGCGAAAGCTGAAACCGGAGGAGGTCATTCAAGAAAAGAAAGTTGGATTCCCGCTTTCGCGGGAATGACAATGGTGGGGCCAAGCGCGGACCGGGGTACGGGAATGACAATGGTGGCGCTAGGCCGCGGCGCCATCGTCCTTCTGCGACTGGGACGCGCTTTGGGTCAGATGGTGCAGCATCAGGGCGGCCGCCTTGTCGGCATAGCCCGACTCCAGCGCCGCCAGGATTTCCAGGTGATCGTCGATCGCGGCGTGGACCTGTTCCTTGGGATAATCCCATTGATGGGACAGAAAGCGGCGCAACTGGATCTGCCGCTCCACCGCCATGCGCATGTAGCGGTTGCCGCTGCAGCGGGCGAGCTGGCGGTGGAAATCGGCGTTCAGCTCGTCGAACAGCGCGCCGTCGCCGGGCCGCCAGGATTTGCGGCGCAGGTTCAGATGCGCGGCGCGGCTGCGTTCCACCCAGGCGCGATCCAGCCGGAAGGCCGGTTGCAGCAGCATGGCCGGCTCCAGCGCGCGGCGGAAAGTGTAGCTTTCCGCCAGGGCGCGGGCGGTGTCGCCGGACGGGCCAAAGGCCCAGCCATTGCCCGCCCGCCGTTCCAGAAGACCCAGTTCGGCCAACTGGCGCAGCACGCGCAGCACCGCGGCGCTGCCCGCCCCGGTCCGGCGCATCAGTTCCTGCTGGGTGAAGCGGTCGGGCAACTGGCCCTGGTCGCGCGCCGCCGCCAGGGCGTGGAACAGGCGCTGGTCCTCGCCGTCCGTATCCGCCGTATCGGGACCGGGCGTGTCGGCCCTGTCCGGCAGCCTTTTTGCCAGCACGAAACCGCGCCCGTCGCGGGCGGTCAGCCAGCCTTGCGCCGCCAGCAACCGCAGCGCGCCGCGCACCGGCGTGCGCGACACCCCGAAGGCGGCGCACAGATCCAGTTCGACCAGATGATGGCCCGGCTCTGCCGCCTGGTCCTTCAGGCGGCGCAGGACGCGGCGCGCCAGATCGGCCTGCAGGCGGGAGGCTTTGGCCTGTGCGGTATGTCCGGTGGGCATGGCCCGACTTTGATCTTCCGCAACCGGAAATACAAAGAAAAAGGGCCCGGCGGACCGGGCCCTTCCTCCACGGCAGCGCGGCTAGCGCTGCTGGTTCTTCTGCTGGTCGCGATCCTGCTGCTGGCCGGGGGTCTTGTCCTGCTGGCTGCCCTGCTGCCCGCCCTGCTGGCGCTGCTGCTGGCCGGACTGCTGGCCCGACTGCGGCTGGTTCTGGTGACCCTGGCCGCCCTGCTTCTGGTCGCGGTCATTCGGATTGTTGTTGGTCATTTATGAAACGTCCTCCATGCGGGTTGATCCCAGCCATATGGGAAGAACCCGCTGTCGGGCGGGCGGTTCCGGCGGTTCCGGATGTTCCGTCAGGCGGTGTCAGGACGATGCGCGGCCATAGCGCATCGTCACGCTGGCGCGGCGGTTTTCCGGGCCGTCACCAAACCGGATGGCGTCGGTTTCCTGGGCAAGCCCGGCCGCCAGCAGCACCGCCCGGTTGGCGCGCCAGGGAATGGTGATCGGCTGCGCTCCGCCCGCCGCCAGATATTTGCGCGCCATCGCCGCGTCGCCCTGAAAGGGAACAAGACCGCCTTCGGGAACCGGCGTATCCCATACCAGCAGCCCGCCATGGTCCGGATCGCGGTTGGCGTCGTCGGGCGTGAGCCAGAGATGCACGCTCACGGCGGCGCCCTCGCGGCGCGGCGCGGCGGCTTCGGCATCGCCGTCATGACGCGCCGCCTCCAGATGCAGCAAGGGATGGTCCTGGAAGACGGCGGGAAGCGCCGCGCGCAGTTCGCCGGCGATCTGGGCCAGCAGCGGCGCGGCGAAGCCGGATTCCGGCACGGCGAAGGCCAGGCCGTCTTCCGGCGCGGCGCGCCAGACGGTGGAATCCCGGCAGAGGCGGCGCAGCGCCTCCAGCGCGGGCGGGGTGAGGATATCGTCCAGCACCAGGATGCGCGGGCCGCTGTCCGGCCATGCCTGTCCGGCATGGAGGGGATTGATCGCCGGGCCGTCCAGGCGCGCGTCCTCCTCCGTGTCCCGTTGCGCGGTGATGCGGCGCAAGGAGTCAAAGCCCTCCGCGATGCGATGCATCGCCCACAGCACCCGGCCGCGATCGCGCAAGGCATCGGCATGGTCCGGCCGGGCCGCCAGGGCGCGGTCCAGACTGTCCAGCGCCGCCTCCCATTGTCCCAGCCGGTGCAGCACCGCGCCGCGCCGGTGCAGCGCGCCGGCATGGCGCGGCGCCATCGCCAGGGCGGCGTCATAGCCCGCCAAGGCTTCCTGATAACGGTCCAGCTCGTGCAGGACCGTGGCGCGGTTGTAGATCGCCTCGCCGTAATCGGGCTTCAGCGCCAGGGCATGGTCATAGCTGGCCAGCGCCTCGCTGTAGCGTTTCAGCGCCTGCAGGGCGCTGCCGCGCTGGTTCAATCCGGCGGCATGATCGGGGCGCAGCGCCAGCAGGCGGTCGCAATCGGCCAGCGCCTCGGCGGCGCGCCCCAGCCGGCGCAGCACATGGGCGTGGTGGAACAGGGTATCGGGCGCGTCGGGCTTGAGCCTGAGCGCGCTGGCCAGCAGATCGGCGGCGTCCGCGTGACGGCCGGTCTGGGCCTTGAGGATGCCCAGATAATGGCGGGGCAGGGGATTGTCGGGCGCGGCCGCGATCATGCGCAGGTACAGCGGCTCGGCCTCCGCGAAGTTGCGCGCCTTGTGCAACGCCAGCGCCTGGACGCCCAGTTCGTTCAATTCCTTTGGCAGTTCTTTGGGCGTCATGTCATCGGTCCAGCATCGCGGCATAGGCCGCTTCCAGGTCGCGGGCGAAGCGGGGCGTGTCGAACAGAGGCGCGGTGCGGCGCTTGTCCGCCAGCCTGTCGCGCAGTGTTTTGAGCCGCGCCGGATCGCGGGCCAGCGCCAGGGCCAGCGTCTCGTATTCCTTGGGCGTGTGCGTCACCAGCTCGTCCATCTCCAGCGCCGTCAAAAGACTGGTGGCGACACGGGCGGCATAGCCGCGGCCCGCGCAGGTCAGCACCGGCAGTCCGGCCCATAGCGCATCGCAGGCGGTGGCATGGGCATTGTAGGGCGCGGTGTCGAGGAACAGGTCGGCCAGGGCAGGGCGGGCCAGATGGAGACCGGCGGGGGCGTTGCCCGCGAAGACCAGCCGTTCACGCCCGATGCCCAGCTGCCGGGCCGCCGTCCGCAGATTGTCGGCCGCCTCGCCGACGGACGCTTTCAGCCACAGCACGCTGCCGGGCACGGCGTGCAACAGCCGCATCCAGCTTTCAAAC
>CALDFO010000183.1 GCA_937942205.1 uncultured Alphaproteobacteria bacterium | reverse complement strand
GCATCCCCTTCACCGGCAATCTGGGCCTGGCCGAAGCGGGCGTGGCGCTGGACAAGCGCGGCCGCGTCGTCACCGATCATCACTACCGCACCAATGTGCCGGGCATCTGGGCGATCGGCGACGTGCGCGAGGGCGCCATGCTGGCCCACAAGGCCGAGGACGAAGCCGTCGCCGTGGCCGAGATCATCGCCGGCAAGGCGGGCCATGTGAATTATGACGCCATTCCCTCGGTGGTCTACACCTTCCCCGAAGTCGCCACGGTCGGAAAGACCGAGGAAGACCTGAAGGCGGCGGGCGTGGCCTACAAGGTGGGCAAGTTTCCCTTCACCGCCAATGCCCGCGCCAAGACCATCATGGCCACCGACGGGCTGGTGAAGATCCTCGCCGACGCCAAGACCGACAAGGTGCTGGGCTGCGCGATTGTCGGCCCCGAAGCGGGTAATCTGATTGCCGAGGTGGTGCTGGCCATGGAGTTCGGCGCCTCGTCGGAGGACATCGCCCGCACCTGCCATTCGCATCCGACCCTGTCGGAAGCGGTCCGGCAAGCTGCGATGGGTGTCGAGGGTTGGACGATGCAAATGTGACAGCACGCCAAAGCGTGCTGTCATCCCCGGCGAGCATGGCCATAGCGGCAGCGTATGGCCATGCGAGGGAAGGGGATCCAACTTTCGGGCGAGGCCACAAAATCCCTCGCGCAGACGTTTCTTTCTGTCATCCCCGGCGAGCGGCGCGCGTCAGCGCGTCCGTGAGGGAAGGGGATCCAACTTCTTCTGCTATTGTTTCACATGCTCCGGTCTGGGCCCGATGCCGATCAGCCGCGCCGGAACTCCGCGCAGGCGCGGGCAGCGGTCCAGCAGCTTCACCGGCCAGGGCGCGGGCGGTGCGTCCCCCGACGCCAGCACCGGCGCCAGCAGCGTGTTCTGCGCCAGCACCTGCGCCGCCTGCACGATGCGGGTGGGCAGCATCCGCCGCCTCTGCACCTTTTTCAAATCCGTCAGCCGGGGTACGCCGCGCGCCAGCACCGGTCCCAGGATGTTGGCCGCCGCCACCGCATCCTGAATGGCCAGGTTGATGCCCACTCCGCCCGCCGGCGACATGGCGTGCGCCGCGTCACCGATGCAGAGAAGGCCGGGCCGCGCCCATTGCGCCAGCCGGTTCACCGCCACCGTCAGCAGCTTGACCTGATCGAAGCCGGTGATGGCGTCCACCCGGTCCGCGGCGAAGCCCGCCACCTTTTTAAGCCGCGCCCGGAAGCCGGGAATACCCTCGGCCTTGAGGGCGTCGAAGCCGCCCTTGGGAATGCCATAGGCGCATTGCCAGTAATCGCCGCGCCAGATCATCACAAAAAAGGCCCCGCCGGTGATGCGGCCCACCAGATCCACCGGATCACCCGCCCGCCAGGGCAGGCGAAGCCACAAAATGTCGAAGGGCGCGCCGATCTCCTGCAGCGGCAGCCCCGAGCGGTCGCGCAGCCGCGAATGGCGGCCATCGGCGGCGATGGTCAGCCCGGCGCGGATTTGCACATGCTCGTTTTTCTGGTCGCTCCCGGGTCTTGTCGCCAGCACACCGCAGATGCGTCCGTTCTGGGCCAGCAGGTCGCGCGCCTCGGTCTGCATCAGCAGCCGGAAGTGCGGATAGTGTTTGGCCTCGGCGGCGATGAAATCCAGGAAATCCCATTGCGGCATCAGGGCGATGAACGGCGCCGGGCCGGGCAGGCGGGAGAAATCGCCGACGGCATAGCGTCTGTCGCCGAAATCCACCGTCACCTGCCGGATCTTGGCATGGGGCCGTTGCAGGAAGCGCTCCAACAGGCCCAGTTCGTGCAGCACCGTCATGGTGGCGGGATGCACCGTGTCGCCGCGGAAATCGCGCAGGAAGTCGGCGTGCTTTTCCAGCACCGTCACATCCACGCCCGCGCGGGCCAGCAGATAGCCGCACATCAGCCCGGCGGGGCCGCCGCCCGCAATGACACAGCTGGTCGAGATCGTTTGCACCGCCGCCCCTGGCACGCCCCGGCCGCATTGTAGAAGCGGCCCGGCTTGTTTTTTCAAGGCCGTCTTGGTCTATGAACGGCGGGAAGGAGGCGGGCATGAACGGCGCTGAATCACTCGTCCACACACTGGCCGACAGTGGCGTGACGCTGTGCCTGGGCAATCCCGGCACCTCCGAAATGCATGTCGTGGCGGCGCTGGACCGCGAACCGCGCATCCGGGGCGTGCTGTGCCTGTTCGAGGGTGTGGCGGCGGG
>CALDFO010000182.1 GCA_937942205.1 uncultured Alphaproteobacteria bacterium | reverse complement strand
TGGCGCGCGGCCAAGCGCGGCACGAGGCCGGACCGCGGGCGGAAGGGCTGCTCTAGCCGGCCTTGAGCATGTGGTTGGAGGTGGTCCGGGCCGCCGTCACACTGGGGCGGGCATGGATCATGGCGTTGTCCCGCCACACTTCCACCAGCCGGGCGCCGGGTGTCTTCATGGCATGGGCCAGGACACGGGCGCGGCCGTCGTCATCGCAGGTGGCGGAAAATGTATAGGTCAGGGCGCCGTTCTGGTCGCGGTAGCGGATTTCATAGGCCGGCATGATCGCCTCCGGTAATCGACTGTTCTCCCCGCTTGTCGTTTTCTTGCGCGACGTGGCCGCGAATGTCGAATGACAATTGGGTTACAAGAAAGGGACGCGATGCGGCGGCAGAACCGCTTTTTGATGCATATGCGAGGTGCCTGTTCAGTATGTCGCGTTGCGGATAAAACCGGCGTACCTATATGCCTGTCGCATGGCTTTGCGGGGGAGCGTTTTGGCGCTGCCCGCGTTACCGGGAAGCCGCCAACTTCATTTCGAGGAGGATTTTCATGCCCGCCCCTTTCACGCTCGCGCCCTTGCCCTGGGATGAGGACGCCTTGGCGCCCACTATTTCCGCAAATACGATTCAGTTTCATTATCACAAACACCACCAGACCTATGTGGACACCCTCAATAAGCTGGTCGAGGGCACCAAATTCGCCGCCATGAAGCTGGAAGAGATCGTCCAGGCGACCGCCGGCTCGTCCGACGCCAAAGAGAAGACCCTATTTAACAACGCCGGCCAGGTGTGGAATCACGATTTCTATTGGCGCAGCCTGACCCCGGCCAAGACCGAGGCGTCCGCCCAGCTCGACAGCGCCATCGCCGCGGCCTTTGGCGGCAAGGAACAGCTGATCGCGCAGCTGGCCGAAGCGGGCAAGACCCAGTTCGGCTCCGGCTGGGCCTGGCTGGTCAGCAAGGGTGGCAAGCTGTCCATCGAAAAGACGCCCAACGCCGAAACGCCGATGGCCAAGGGCGTGAACTGCCTGCTCACCGTGGATGTGTGGGAGCACGCCTATTATCTCGATTATCAGAATGCGCGGCCCAAATACCTGGAATCGGTGCTGGGCAAGATCCTGAACTGGGAATTCGCTTCGGAGAATCTCGCCAAGGAAGCCAATCCGGTTCGCAGCGCGGCTTGATTTGATTTAACCCCACCGATTTCAGCTTCCGCTCGGCTGCTCAGGCTCTCGCCTTCGCAAGTGCCTCGCTCGCTGAAATCACCTCCCCTTCCTGTGCGCTGACGCGCACGAAGGGGAGGCGGGCCTGTGCCGTACCGTTGTCATTCCCGCGAAAGCGGGAATCCAGCTTTCTTTCTTTGATGACCCCACCGATTTCAGCTTCCGCTCGGCTGCTCAGGCTCTGCCTTCGCAAGTGCCTCGCTCGCTGAAATCACCTCCCCTTCCTGTGCGCTGACGCGCACGAAGGGGAGGCGGGCCTGTGCTAACGCTTCTGCTGAGCCTGTCGAAGCATGAGGCCGCGAAAGCCGGAGGGGTTCGCTTTTAAGGAATACTTCCGCCGCCGGGGTTGGGATCGCGGATCGGTCCCGATCCCGGCATGGCGCCGCCGTTATAGCCGGTGGGGCGGCAGGCGCCGTTGCCCCGGCCCCAGCCCATCCGGTAAGCCCGGCTGGTGCTGTAGAGATGGGCGTCGCGCACCATCGCGTCATTGCGCCGGTTGGCGTCGGGGCCATAGGCGCTGTTGCAGCCGTCACTATAGCCTTGCTGGTATTCGGGCGTGCGCCGCAGGGCGCGCGTCTCCTTGTCGGCGAACAGGCCGCAGGCGGTCAGCGTCAGCAGCAGCAGGGCGGCGAGGACAAGGCGCAAAGATCGGAAGAGCACACGTCTGAACTCCAGTCACTAGCTTATCTCGT
>CALDFO010000181.1 GCA_937942205.1 uncultured Alphaproteobacteria bacterium | reverse complement strand
ATGCCGGTGGGATCGGAAAAGGTCACGAAGGCATACATCTGGTCGTTGCGGCCGCGCCGCTCGGACTTCTTGATCATGGTGCCGGCCAGCTTGGCCTTGAAGCCGCGGCGGCGGTCCTCCACCAGCGCGGCATAGGTCTGCGCCCCCAGCCGCTTGAGCGCCGGGCCATAGGCGTCGAGCGGATGGCCCGACAGGTAAAAACCCATCGCGCCGAACTCCTCGCCCAGCCGCTCGTGCGCGGGCCAGTCGGGGACACTGGTCAGGCGCAATTCCTCGGCCGGGGCGGCGGCGCCGCCGAACAGCGACACCTGACCGCTTTCGCGCTCGCGCTGCGCCGCCTGCGCCCCGCCCAGGATGCGGTCGGAATTCTCCACCACCTGCCGCCGGTTGGGATTGAGGGTGTCGAACGCGCCCGCCCGCGCCAGATTTTCAAAGGCGCGCTTGTTGACCAGGCGCGGGTCCACCCGGCGGGCGAAGTCGGACAATGAGGTGAACAGGCCGCCTTCACGGCGCACCTGCACCAGATGGTCCATCGCCTGGGTGCCCACGCCCTTCACCGCCGCCAGGGCATAGAACACCGTGTTCCGGTCCGCATCGCAGGTGAACACCGCTTCGGAGACATTGATGTCGGGCGGCGCGATGGTCACGCCCAGGCGCTGGGCTTCCTGGCGGAAGATGTTGAGGCGGTCGGTATTGCCGATATCCAGCGTCATGGAGGCGGCCAGGAACTCCACCGGATAGTTCGCCTTGAGATAGGCGGTCTGGTAGGCGACCTGGGCATAGGCGGCGGCATGACCCTTGTTGAAGCCGTAACCGGCGAATTTTTCCGCCTGCTCGAAGATGGTTTCCGCGACATTCTTGGCGATCTTGCGTTCCGCCGCGCCCTTCATGAACTTTTCCCGCTGCGGGATCATTTCCGCCGGGATCTTCTTGCCCATCGCGCGGCGCAGGATGTCGGCCTCGCCCATCGTATAGCCCGCCAGTTCGCGGGCGATGCGCATGACGTCGTCCTGATACGTCATCACGCCATAGGTTTCCTTCAGGATCGGCTCCATCGCGGGATGGAGATATTCCACAGGCTCCTTGCCGTTCTTGCGGGCGATATAGGTCGGGATGGAATCCATCGGGCCGGGCCGGTACAGCGCCACCAGCGCCACCAGATCGTTGATGTGGTTGGGCTTCATCTTGCGCAGCAGGTCGCGCATGCCCGCGCCTTCCATCTGGAAGACGCCCACACTGTCGCCGTGGGACAGCATCTCGAAGGTGAGGATATCGTCGAAATCGATGGTCTGGGTCTTGAGCGCGATGCCGCGCTTCTTCAGAAGTTCCTCGGCCTTGGCGATGACGGTCAGGGTCTTGAGGCCCAGAAAGTCGAACTTCACCAGCCCCGACTTTTCCGCATCCTCATAGTCGAACTGCGTCACCGGCATGTCGGAGCGCGGATCGCGATAGAGCGGCAGCAGGTCCTGCAAGGGCCGGTCGCCGATCACCACGCCCGCCGGATGGGTCGAGGCGTGGCGGTACAGCCCCTCGATCTTCTCGGTGATCTCGAACAGGCGCTGGGCGATGGGTTCGGCCTCGGCGATCTGGATCAGGCGCGGCTCGCTGTCCACCGCATCGCGCAGCGAGATGGACTTGCCCGGCGGATTGGGGATCAGCTTGGCGATACGGTCCACCAGACCCAGCGGCATCTGCAGTACGCGGCCCGCATCGCGCACCGCGGCGCGCGCCTGCAGGCTTCCCAGCGCCATGATCTGCGCCACCCGGTCATGGCCATACTTGTCGCGCACATAGCGCACGACCTCGTCGCGCCGCTCCTGGCAGAAGTCGATATCGAAGTCCGGCATGGACAGGCGTTCGGGGTTCAGGAAGCGCTCGAAGAACAGGCCGAAACGCAGGGGGTCGAGATTGGTGATGTCCAGCGCCCAGGCCACCAGCGAAGAGGCGCCCGAACCACGCACGCCCACCGGAATCCCCTGCCCGCGCGTCCACTTCATGAAGTCGGACACGATCAGGAAGTAACCCGGAAAGCCCATATTGTTGATGATGCCCAGTTCATAAGCCAGGCGCTCGTCATAGACGGCGCGCTCCGCGAACAGGGGAGAAGTCTTGAGGCGGCGGTCCAGCCCCTCCTCGGCCTGGGCCTTGAGCTCGTCCTCGGCGCTGCGGCCGGATTCCGGCGTGAACTGCGGCAGGATCGGCTTGCGCTTGACCGGGCGATAGGCGCAGCGGCGCGCGATCTCCACCGTATTGGAAAGCGCCTCCGGCAGGTCGGCGAATTGCGCCTGCATCTCGGACGGCGTCTTGAAGCGATGCTCCGGCGTCAGGTGGCGGCGGTCTTCCTGGGTGACGAATGCTCCGTCGGCGATGCAGAGCAGCGCGTCATGGGCCTGATACATGTCGGCGCGGCCGAAATGGACATCGTTGGTCGCCACCAGCGGCAGGCCCATGTCATAGGCCAGGTCGATCAGCCCGTCCTCGACGGCGCGCTCCTCGGGCAGGCCGTGCCGCTGCAGTTCGACATACAGCCGATCGGGAAAGGCCGCCGCCAGCCGCGCCAGCGCGGCCTGGGCCGCGACCTTCTGGCCGTCCAGCAGAAGCTGGTTGATGACCCCGCCCGGCCCGCCGGTCAGGGCGATCAGCCCCTCGCTGTGGGACAGCAGCTTGTCGGCCTTCACATGCGCCCAGTCGCCCGCCTCGACATCCAGATAGGCCGACGAAAGGAGCCGGGTGAGATTGAGGTAGCCCGCCTCGTTCTGCACCAGCAGCGGCAGATGCGGCGGCTTGCGGCGCGAGCCGGTCTGGAGAGGGCTGCGCGGCGCGAACTCCACCGACAGCAGGGTGCCCACGATGGGCTGGATTCCCGCCTTGGTCAGGGTTTCGGAAATCTCGAAGACGCCGAACAGGTTGTTGGTGTCGGTAACGGCGGCGGCCGGGATGCCCGACTCCCGGGCCAGCGCCGCCAGTTCCTTGGGGCGCACCGCGCCTTCCAGAAGCGAATAGGCGCTCTTGACGCGCAGATGGACGAAGGACGCCATGAACCGTTCCCGCAATGCCGGGGATCAGTATCGCCCGGCGGGCGGCGCGATGGGGACATCACGGTCCCCTATCCACAACTGCGTAAGGTTCAAACCGCCGGGTTGAGCAGCACCGCATGGGCGCCGCTGGCCAGCACAAAGGCCGAAACCATGAACAGCATCAGACCCGCACCCGCCGCCGCATCCTTGATCCACATGACCACGATCTCCCTCTGTGTCGGCGTTTGTTCTACTTTAGTTCCAAACGATTCACAAGAACAAATCGTGATCAATCTGTCCCACCCAGTGCGGGCGGCGACCTGATGGCGGGAAGAACGCGGATAAAGCCATGTCCAGACAAGTGTCCGCACACGGAATGGTTTCCAGGTTTCGTGAAGAAAATCCGCCGGTTAGCGGGAACCGGCCTGGCTGGGAATCTGGGTACCTTCGACCAGCTTGCCCTGATGCAGCAAAAGCGCCCGGTCCATGCGGGCGGCCAGTTCGAAATTGTGGGTGGCGATCAGCGCCGCCAGCCCTTCGGCCCGGGTGATGGCGATCAGCGCGTCGAACACCCCGCCCGAAGTCCGGGGATCGAGATTGCCGGTGGGCTCGTCGGCCAGAAGGATGCGCGGGCGGTTGGCCAGGGCGCGGGCGATGGCGACGCGCTGCTGCTCGCCGCCCGAAAGCTGCGCCGGGCGATGGGTCAGGCGCTTGCCCAGTCCCAGCGTGGTCAGCAGGCGGGTGGCCATGCCCTCGGCCTGGGCGCGGCTCTTGCCCGCGATCATCTGCGGCAGGATCACATTCTCCAGCGCGTCGAATTCCGGCAGCAGGTGATGGGCCTGATAGACGAAGCCGATACGGTCGCGGCGGATCCGGGTGCGTTCCTGGTCCGGCAGCTTGGACACCGCCCGGCCTTCGATGAAGATTTCTCCGCCCGACGGCGCTTCCAGCAACCCGGCGATATGCAGCAGCGACGACTTGCCCGCGCCCGACGGGCCGACCAGCGCCACGATCTCGCCCGGCCGCAGCGACAGGTTCAGGTCGTTGAAGACTTCAAGCTGGCCCTCGCCTTCCTTGTAGCGGCGGGAGATGCCGTCCAGGCGCAGCACATCGCCGTCATGGGGCTCACTCATAGCGCAGCGCCTCGACCGGATCGAGCCGCGCCGCCCGCCAGGACGGATAGAGCGTGGCCAGGAAGGTCAGCACCAGCGCCATCGCCACCACGCTGATCACCTCGCCCGGGTCCATATGGGCGGGCATACGCGAGAGGAAATAGATGGTGGGATCGAACAGGGTGGTGCCGGTGATGTGCGACAGGAACTGGCGGATGGTCTCGATATTGGCGCAGAACAGCACACCCAGCACCAGTCCCAGCAGGGTGCCGACCACGCCGATGCTGGCGCCGGCGATGAAGAATATCCGCATCACCGCGCCGCGTGTGGCGCCCATCGTCCGCAGGATGGCGACGTCGCTGGACTTGTCCTTCACCAGCATGATCAGGCCCGACACGATGTTCAGCGCCGCCACCAGGATGATCAGCGACAGGATCAGGAACATGGTGTTGCGCTCCACCGCCAGCACTTCGATGATCGAGCCGTTCAGTTCCTGCCAGGTGATCAGCCGCATATTGGGGCCCGCCGCCTTGCTGATGGCGGGCAACAGGGCCAGGTTGGCCTCGGGGTCGGCCACCATCGCCTCCACCCCGCTGACGGCGTCGCCCAGGTTGAAATACATCTGCGCCTCGGCCAGCGGCATGAAGACAAAGCCGTTGTCATAAAGCGTGTTGCCCAGCCGGAAGATGCCCGCGATATTGTAGGTCTTGATGCGTGGGGTGACGCCGAAGGGCGTGACATTGCCGCGCGGCGCCAGCAGCGTGATCTCGCCGCCCAGCCGCAGCCCCAGCTTGTTGGCCAATCCCTGCCCGATGATGACCGAATCCTCGCCCCGGAAATTGTCCAGCGCGCCGGGGCTGAGCTTGTCGGCCAGCACCGGCAGGCGCGCCACATCCTCGCGCCGCATCCCGCGCACCAGCACGCCGGTATTGGCGTTGCCGCGCGAGGCCATCACCTGCCCGTCCACGATGGGGGCGGCATAGACCACGCCCTGTACCTGGCGGACCCGTTGCGCCACCGCGTCGTAATCGGCCAGATTGCCCGCCGCCGACTGGATGGTGACATGGCCGTTGATGCCCAGGATGGATTTCAGCATCTCGATGCGGAAACCGTTCATCACGCTCATCACGATGATCAGGGTGGCCACGCCCAGCGCGATGCCGATCAGCGAGAACAGCGAGATCACCGAGATGAAGCTTTCCTGGCGCTTGGCGCGCAGATAGCGGGCGGCGATCATCCATTCGAAAGGCGCGAACAGACCGGTGCTCCGGGCCGCAGGCAATGGGGGGGGTGATTCCGGCATGGCGGCCAAGGTAAGCGGCCAGGCACGACCCGTCCATGACAAAAACCCATCAAAATCAGTAGGCTTGCGCCGTTTTTCGTCCCGCCCCATACCCGATGTGGCCATGATTCACCCCGCAGCCCCCAGCGACAGCTTCAGCCACGCGCGGCGGATCGAACTGATCGTCCTGTTCGGGGTGCTGACGGTCTTCACCCCCATCGCCATCGACATGTACCTGCCGGCGATGCCCACCATGGCGCGGGAATTCGGCACATCGATCTCGTCGGTGGAACATTCGCTGGCGGCCTATTTCCTGGGCATCGCCATCGGCCAGGCGGCGGTCGGCCCCATTTCGGACCGTTTCGGGCGGCGCTGGCCGATCATGATCGGGCTGGGCCTCTATATCCTGGGCGCGGCGGCCTGCGCCCTCAGCGATGGCCCCCTGGCGCTGAACGCCGCGCGCTTCCTGCAGGCGCTGGGCGGCTGCGCCGGGTCGGTGCTGGCGCGGGCCTGTGTGCGCGACCTGTTCCCGCCGCAGCAGGCGGCCCGCATCTTCGCCCAGATGCTGCTGATCCTGTCGGTGTCGCCTTTGTTCGCGCCGTTCATCGGCGGGGCGCTGTTGCCGCTGACCGGGTGGCGCAGCCTGTTCTGGTTGCAGGCGGGGGTGGCGCTGACGACCCTGGCGGTGACCTGGAAGCTGCTGCCGGAAAGCCATCCCGGCTCGGACCGGCGGCTGCATCCGCTGCATGTGCTGAAGGACTATTGGGACATCCTGAAGGATGTGCGTTTTTCCCGCTACATCATCCCCACCACCCTGACCGGCGGCGGCCTCTACATGTTCCTCACCGGCTGGTCCCATGTGGTGATCGACATCTACCACGTGCCGCCGGAATATTTCGGCTTCACCTTCGTGCTGAACGGCGTCGGGCTGATCCTGTTCAGCCAGTTCGCGGTGCGCTGGTTGGCCCACCGCCCGGCCGAGCCGCTGCTGCTGGCGGGCATCGCCGGCAATGCCGTGATCGGCCTGCTGGCGCTGCTGTTCGGCTATACCGGCTGGGGCGGCCTGTTGGGTCTGATCCCCTGGATGTTCCTCTATTGCGCCATGATCGGCCTGATCAATCCCACCTCCACCGGACTGGCCATGCACCATTTCGGCCATGCCGCCGGCATGGCCTCGGCCCTGATCGGCATCGTCTTCTATGGCGGCGCCACCATCGCCTCCTTCGCGATGGGCGCGGTTCATGCCGTCACCCCCCTGCCCATGACCGCCCTGATCGCGGCCTGCGGCATTCTGGGCCTGGGCAGCTATCTGCTGTTCAGGCTGGCCCGGCCGGGCTAAGACACCCGCCGGACTTTCCCTGCCTGGAGCCTTGAAGATGCAGCGCGCCCTGAATGTCGACCGCAGCCGGTTCGCCGACTGGTACCAGGCGGTGGTGCGCGACGCCGACATGGCCGAGACCAGCCCCGTGCGCGGCGCCATGGTCATCA
>CALDFO010000180.1 GCA_937942205.1 uncultured Alphaproteobacteria bacterium | reverse complement strand
TACGGGCCGGCATGAACTCCCTTCCGCCGCCCATTGCTGGCGCGGCCGGC
This sequence comes from uncultured Alphaproteobacteria bacterium, assembly GCA_937942205.1. Taxonomy (GTDB): domain Bacteria; phylum Pseudomonadota; class Alphaproteobacteria; order Micropepsales; family Micropepsaceae; genus Rhizomicrobium. The sequence goes on along the minus strand of CALDFO010000180.1, from coordinate 2,253 downwards.
TTCGGCAGTCACATACTTGATGGTTCTACTGGGTTTTCCCTTGATCTCGCTCAAAGCGGGCGCGAGGCGCGCTTTTATGGTGTGCGGCAAATGGGGATTGTCCGATGACCCGCCTGACATCCGAGCCGACGACATCAATCCACTCAATGGATGAGCTTCTGGCGGTCGCCATGGCGATGGAGATGGATGCCGTGAGGCAATATGCCGCCATGGCCGCGCGTATGCGCGCCACCGGGCGGGCGGATCTGGCCGAGGTGTTCGATCGTCTTGTGCGCGAAGAGAGCGAGCATGTTGATGTAATCGCGCGCTGGCCGCGTCAGGCCGCTTCCGGCCCGCGCCAACCTCCGCCGGCCGCGAATGTGCCGCCGGGCGTATTCGATGACGAAGCCTTGGCAATGGTCTCGCCCGAGTTGATGGATGCCTATCGTTCCTTCGCCGTCGCCGTCCGCAACGAAGAGCGCGCCTTCGCCTTCTGGTCCTATGTCGCCGCCCAGGGAACCTCGCCCGAAATCCGGAAAACCGCCGAAACCATGGCACAGGAAGAACTCGCGCACGCGAAAACGCTGCGCCGCGAGCGGCGGAAAGCCTTTTTCCGGGACCGGCACCCGGGACCGCCAGGCCACCAGGCCCTCGACCTGGCCCGCCTGGAAATGGACGTTTCCACGCGCCTTGAGGGACATACCGGCCCGAATGGGGACAAGACCGGGCAAAAGGCGGCGTATCGCGATCTCGCCCTTGAAGCCCGTATGATCGCGCGCGATCTCGCGGCGAATCCGTTCCCGGATTTCGCGCCCGCCAGACAGCCGCCGCAGGCCCTGGATGCGCTCTGCGAATGGCTCGCCGATTACTATATCGACGCCGGCGATCACCTGCCTTCGCAAGCCGCCCGGGACCGGGCCCAGGCCCTCGCCACCCTCGCCGTCAAACGCCTGGCGATCGTGCGGTTCCTCGAAGAACGCTAAGGGCAAGGCCACGGCGCACTGTCGCACGCGCGACGGCCTGCCGCATCGCCCGCGCGGGCGACACTTCGTCCCGGTTTGTGCTCGATCAAAGTTGACTCTGGCGGTCCACTATAGAACCGGCGCGTCGAGTGACTGTTGTAACGCGGAAAGGCATGGCAATGAGACACACAACCTTCATCATGACGGCTTTGGCAGCGGTGTTACTGACCGGGACCGCACATGCGGCCGACCATCAGGTGAAAATGCTCAACAAGGGCAAGCAGGGCGTGATGGTCTTCGAGCCGAGCCTTATCAAGGCCGCGCCCGGCGATACGGTGACCTTCGTGCCGACCGACAAGGGGCATGACGCGGCCAGCATTGACGGCATGATCCCCAGCGGCGCCCAGCCCTTCAAGGGCGAGATCAGCAAGCCGGTCACCATCACGCTCCGCAAGGAAGGCGTTTATGGAGTCAAATGCGTGCCGCATTACGGCATGGGCATGGTCGCGCTGATCGTCGCCGGCAAGCCGGTGAACCTGGAACAGGCCAAGGCCGTCAAACATCCCGGAAAAGCCAAGAAAGTCTTCGCCGAACTGCTGTCGAGCGTTCCGGCGGGCAAATGAACCAGCCGCCGGCGGGCGCAGGATCCCGATGCAATCGGAATCCTGCACCCCGTTGACGGCGTTGCCGCCCCGTCCGGCCTGGCCCTGATCTTGCCGCATATGCGGTCTACGCCTTGAGATCGCGTAGAGACCCGTCCCGTGACAGGATGCCGGAATGGCCCCGATCACCCGCCGAACGCTGGCCGCGGGTCTTGCCGCCTGCGCCGCGCTGCCCTCCCCGGCCCTGGCGCAGGGCGCGGCGGTGGACAGCCTGCGCCGCACGGCGCGGGGGTTGCGGCAGCTTCATGCCATCCTGGTCCAGCGCGGCGGCGATCTGCTGCTGGCCGAGGCGCCGCGCGGGCCGGGACTGGACCGCGCCGCCAACATCAAGTCCTGCTCCAAGAGCATCGTGGCGCTGCTGCTGGGCAGCGCCCTCGCCCGCCGGGAGATCGCGTCCGTCACCCTTTCCTTGCGCGGTATCGCGCCGCGCCTGGTGCCGTCCGACGCCACACCGGGCGCGGGCGACATCACCCTGGAGGACCTGGTGACGCTGCGCGGTGGGCTGGAAAGCACTTCGGGCGCCAACTATGGGCGCTGGGTGCAATCCCCCAACTGGGTGGCCTACGCCTTGCGCCGCCCCATGTGGGACAGGCCCGGCGGCCAGATGATCTATTCCACCGGCAGCACCCATGTGCTGGGCGCGGCGCTGG
>CALDFO010000179.1 GCA_937942205.1 uncultured Alphaproteobacteria bacterium | reverse complement strand
ACGACTGGAACGGGCGGGTCCGGGTCCAGCTCGAAATCGAGGATGCCGCCGCCGCAAGCCTTTGATCGGGCGCGCTTCGCAGGCTTTTGGCCGGACAGCGGGCCGGGCGGATTGGGGTTGCAAAAGCCGGTTCGGGCCGGTAGACCCCGGCCTCCGGCAGCGCCCTTCGTCTATCGGTTAGGACTCAGGATTTTCATTCCTGCAAGGGGGGTTCGATTCCCCCAGGGCGCGCCATCTTCCTCCCTTGCGCATGAGGCCCGGCTTGCCGCCGGGCCGGAAGCGGCTTAGGCATTCACGCAGACCTCCGTGAGGGATCAGCCATGCCGTATGCTCCCCTGTTTGCTCGTCTTGCCCTGATGCTTGGACTGACGCTCGGCCTGCTGGGGGCGGGGCTGTCCGCCGCCCAGGCCCAACTGGCGGTGCCGTCCGCCGGCGTGGTGCCCGATGTCGCCGAAGCCACCGACAGGCCCGATCCGGCGCGCACCTACCGCCTGGCCTTCGATATGGTGTCCATGGGCAATGCCAATACCGTCAGCCCCGCGCTGACCAGCATCGCCCGGCTGATCAACACCTACCGGTCGCATGGCGTGCCCGCCGGCCAGATCGAGGCGACCGCGGTCTTTCACGGCCCCACCATCGTGCTGGTCGCGCGCGACGAAACCTATCGCGGCCGTACCGGCGCCAAGGCCAATCCCAATCTGGCGCTGATCCGGGAACTGGCCGCCGCCGGGGTGAAGATGGTGGTCTGCGGCGTATCGGCGCGCGATCAGAATTACACGGCGGCCGATCTGGTGCCGCAGGCGCACATGAACATGTCCGCGACCGTGACCTTCATCGACCTGCTCGGCCGCGGCTATGTGAAGGTGGATCGCTGACCGCGGCGCTCTATCCGCAATAGATCCGGTACAGCGCCTGTAAAAGTGCGCGCGCCTCGGGATTGTCGAGGCGGTAGAAGATCATTTGCCCCCGGCGCTCCGCCGCCACCAGGCCGGCCTCGCGCAGCTTCTTGAGATGCTGCGACACCGCGCTTTGCGACAGGCCCGCGATCCGGGTCAGCTCGCCCGCCGGTTTCTCGCCTTCCACCAGGCTGCACAGCAGGCGCAGGCGGCCGGCATGGGCCAGCTGCTTGAGCATGTCTTCCGCGCGCCGGGCGTTGCGCGCCAGGGCTGCGGCATTTTGGGCCTTGGTCACCGCTTTCTTATATTAGATCATTCTAATATATTCAAGCGGCAGTCAGGAGATGCGCGATGAAAGACTATATCCAGATCACCCGCGGCATATCGGCGAACCTGAAAGTCCTGCGCCGCGACATTCCCGAGACGATGCAGGGCTTTTCGGCGCTGGCCCAGGCCGCCACCAAGTCCGGTGCGCTGGACAAGAAGACCAAGGAGCTGATCGCCCTGGCGATCGGTGTCGCCACGCGCTGCGACGGCTGCATCGGGTTTCACAGCGAAAGCCTGGTGCGGCTGGGCGCCAGCCGGACCGAGGTCGAGGAAACACTGGCCATGGCCGTCTATATGGGCGGCGGACCGTCGCTGATGTGTGCCGCCGACGCCATCGCCGCCTATGAGCAGTTCGCCGCCCAGCCGGCGGACGCCTGAGGAAAGCGGTATCCGGCTCAGGGCCGATTTTTGTCACAGCCCGCGCCACATTGCGGCCATGCCTGTTTCCGACCGTCTGTCCTGTTCATGCGAGCGGCCTGCTCATGCGGGTGGGAAGATAGGGAGATCACGGTATGAAGATGGCAACCAAGGCAGCGGCGCTGATGCTGGCTGTCGGCGTGGCGCTGGGCGGCTGCGCCACGCGCGAGTCGGTGCGCAACGCGCAAACATCGGCGGACGAGGCGGGCCACCGCGCGGCGATGGCGCAAGGCCGGGCCGACGAAGCCTGGGGCCTGGGCGACCGGGCGATGGCGCAGGGCACCGACGCCAAGAATCTCGCCATGACGGCCGAGCAGAAGGCCGACCAGGCCAATGCCGACCTGGCGGCGGCCAAGAAGCGCATCGCCTATCTGGAAAGCAAGGTCCTGCCCAAGAAAAAGAAGAAGGCCGTCAAGCGCCGCCAGAACACGGCTGCTCCGGCGCAGGTACGGCCGAATACCAACAGTTAGTTGACCCCCTCCGGTTTCAGCTTTCGCTCGGCTCCCGAAGAGGTCGCCTTCGCACGCTGAAACCACCTCCCCCTCCGATGCGCTGCGCGCATGAGGGGGAGGCGGGCCTGCGCTTGCCATCAGCCCTTCTTCAAAGATTCCATGTCTATTACAAAGCGGTATTTCACATCGCTCTTGAGCATCCGGGCATAGGCGGCTTCGATATCCTGCATCTTGATCATCTCGATATCCGAGGTGATCCCGTGCTTGGCGCAGAAATCCAGCATCTCCTGCGTCTCCGGGATGCCGCCGATCAGCGATCCGGCGATGGCGCGGCGCTTGAAGATCAGCGGGAACACGCCGGGCGAGGGATGGGGGTGCTCCGGCACGCCCACCAGCACCATGGTGCCGTCGCGCTTGAGCAGGGCGGTGAAGGCATCCAGATTGTGCGAGGCCGCCACGGTGTTGATGATCAGATCGAAGCTGCCCGCATGGCTGGCCATCTCGTCGGCGTTCTTGGACACCACCACCGCGTCGGCGCCCAGCGCCTTGGCGTCGGCGGTCTTGGCGGCGGAGGTGGTGAAGGCCACCGTGTGCGCACCCAGCGCATGAGACAGCTTGATGCCCATATGGCCCAGCCCGCCGATGCCCACGATGCCGACCTTCTTGCCGGGGCCGGCGCCCCAATGCTTGAGCGGCGACCAGGTGGTGATGCCGGCGCAGAGCAGGGGGGCCGCCGCCGCCAGATCCTTTTCGGCGTGGCCGATGGACAGGACGAAGCGTTGATCCACGGTGATGGCGGCGCTGTAGCCGCCATGCGTATTCTCGCCCCCGCCCACCGGGCCGTTATAGGTGCCGGTGAACCCCACCGGGCCGTCGCAATACTGTTCCAGCCCATCCTCGCAGGCGGCGCAGGTGCGGCAGGAATCCACCATGCAGCCCACGCCCACGGTCTGGCCGGGCTTGAAGCGGGTGACCGCCGATCCCACCGCCGTCACCTTGCCGATGATCTCGTGGCCGGGCACACAGGGATATTGCACGCCTCCCCACTCGCCGCGCGCGGTGTGCAGGTCGCTGTGGCAGACACCGCAGAACAGGATCTCGATGGCGACATCCTGCGGCCCCGGGGCGCGGCGCTCGATGGTGTGCGGCGCGAAGGGCGTGGTGGGGGACTGGGTGGCATAGGCCTTGGTCTGCATGGGCAGGCTCCTGCGGAAAGGGAACGGAATGGTGGACGAAACCTAGGCCGAAATGCGCGATTGTGAAGGGACTTGCGGCTTTTTGCCGGGAATTATCACCGGCCGGGTTGACGCATCGCAGCAATA
>CALDFO010000178.1 GCA_937942205.1 uncultured Alphaproteobacteria bacterium | reverse complement strand
CGCGCCGGGTCCACCGGCGGCAGCACGCCGCCCGCCACCGCCGCCTCGATATCCTCGCGCAACTCGGCAAAGCCCGCGAAGACCTCCGGCGTGTCCATGCGGAAGCGGCTGGTTTCGGAGGCCGGATGCAAGGCCCGGTTGGCCAGGGCGAAGGCGAAAAAGGCGCGGAACTGGCCGTCGAGGAACGTCCGCGCATCCGTGGCCTGCCGCCGCGCCTCGCGCAGCCGGGGCCGGATCGCCAGCGCCGCATCGTCGCGCAGCGCCTGATACACTTCTTCCTTGGACTTGAAGTAATTGTAGAAAGTGCCCGAGGCGAGCGGCGTGGCGCGGATGATGTCGCGCACCGAAGCGGCGGCAAATCCCATCTCCGCGAAGACCGACCGCGCCGCCGCCAGGATGGTGTCGCGGTTCTGTGCCTTGGTCAGGTCGCGCCGGGTCGTGCGGCCCGCTGGGCGGTCCGTCGGAGAAGAAGCTGCCATCGGCAAAGTCTGACCGGACGCTGACACTCCGTCAACTTTCCCCTCCGCGCGCCGGCGCGCGCGTGCGGTGTTAATTCCCGGTCCCCACCGCTTCCGCGACACTCTGGAAGCCGTCGCGCTTCAGGCAGGCCAGCAGTTCGGTCTTGATCCGCGTCACCAGTCCCGGCCCCTCAAAGACCAGCGCGGAGTAAAGCTGCACCAGGCTGGCCCCGGCGCGGATCTTGGCATAGGCGTCGGCGCCCGAGGCGATACCGCCCACCCCCACCAGCGTTACCTTGCCCGCCAGCCGCTGGTGCATCGCCCGCAGCACCGCGGTGGACGGCGCCATCAGCGGCGCGCCGGACAGGCCGCCGGCCTCGCGCGCGTGCGGCGAGCGCAGCGGCGGCCGCGCGATGGTGGTGTTGGAGACGATCAGGCCTTCGATGCCGCTGGCCGCCACGACGGCGGCGATCTCGTCCAGCGCCGCCGCGTCCAGATCCGGCGCGATCTTGAGCAGGATGGGTTTGTACGCGCCTTTCATGCGCGCCTCGACCATCACCGCCAGCAGGCGCGTCAGTTCCTCGCGGTTCTGCAAACCGCGCAGGCCCGGCGTGTTGGGCGAGGAGACGTTTACCGTCACATAATCGGCCAGCGGCGCCAGCGCCGCGAAACCGGCGGCATAATCGGCGATGCGATCGGCACTGTCCTTGTTGGCGCCGATATTGATGCCCACCAGCCCCGCGCCCCGGCGCGCCGTCAGGTTGGCGCGCGCCACCGCGATGCCGCCATTGTTGAAGCCCATGCGGTTGATGACGGCGCGGTCTTCGGTCAGCCGGAACAGCCGCGGCTTGGGATTGCCGCCCTGCGGACGGGGCGTGACGGTGCCGCATTCGACAAAGCCGAAGCCGAACCGGGCCATCGCATCGGGCACCTGGGCATTCTTGTCGAATCCCGCCGCCAGGCCGATGGGATTGGCGAAGGCCAGGCCGAGCGCCCGCACCGCCAGCGCCGGATCGTCGGGCGCGGAGCGGGGCAGCAGCGGTCCCGCCATCCCCGCCAGGGCCAGTGTCACCTGATGGGCCGGTTCGGCCGGAAGCTGGCGCAGCAGACGGGCCGCCAGGTCAAAAATCGCCACGAAAACGCCCTTTCTCCCGGCCGGGCGGACCCAGCCTTTGCGTGTAGCGGTGGACAACTGCCCTCTGGACGGGCATCCCGCCACCCTTTATTATAGGAATAATAGCCGGGAAGTCCGGTTTGATTCCTAAACCTTAACATCCATGCTGACCCACCCCCAGATCTGGCGCGCCATTGATGCCCTCGACACCCGTCATGGCATGTCGCCATCGGGGCCGGCCAAGCTCGCGGGCCTGGATCCCAC
>CALDFO010000177.1 GCA_937942205.1 uncultured Alphaproteobacteria bacterium | reverse complement strand
TCGGAAGCGCTCCATCTGGTCCGCCGGCTCACCGCGCGCCGACGAGCCCATCATCACCAGGGAGCGGAAGAGCTCCGGCCGCTCGGCCACCATGCGTACCGCGACGTCGCCGCCCATCGAGGCGGCGACGAGATGGACCGGCGGCAGGTTCAGGGTCTCGATCAGCGCCAGCATGTCGTCCGCACAGTCGTCCATGGTGACGATATCGCTGATGGCCAGGGCGCTGCTGCCCAAGCTGCCTTACGTCCCTGAGATTCTGTGCCATCCGCGCTGGCTGCTGCGCTTCCTGCTGGATGGCGGCATGCCGGGCCTGCCCAATGTCGTGACCGAGAACGGTCCCCTGGTCGCCACCGATGTGGCGCGCGCGCTGGAGAATGCGCATGTCACCTGGGAGGACCTGTCCTGGATCCGTGAAGCCTGGGACGGCCCCGTCGTCATCAAGGGCGTGATGACCGCCGATGACGCACAGCGCGCGGTCGATAACGGCGCGGACGGCATCGTCGTCTCCAACCATGCGGGCCGCCAGCTCGACGGCGTGGCAGGCTCCTTGCGGGTGCTGCCGGGCATCGTGGAGCGGGTGAAGGGCAAGACCGGCATCATCTTCGATGGCGGCATCCGCCGGGGCGGCGACATCGCCAAGGCGCTGTGCCTGGGGGCGGAAGGCGTGCTGCTCGGCCGCGCTTATGCGTATGGCATGGCGGCGGCGGGCGATGCGGGCGTGGACCGGGCGGTGGAAATCTTCAAGGCCGATATCGTCCGCACCCTCAAGCTGCTGGGCAATCCCTGTATCCGCGATCTGGATTCGTCTTACGTCGCGCCGCGTCCCGGCTTCCGGGTGGATTAGTCCGAATCCCGGTAATCCGGCTTGAACACCGGCAGCAGCCCCGGCGTCATCAGGTCCCCGAAAGCCGCTGTTCGTGCCAGCGCCGCTCGCCGCGGATCAGCAGCCAGGACACCGCCCCCAGCACGGTGAAGCCCGCCGCGATGGGCACCAGGGTGCCGTCGTAAAGCTGGCCGATCAGCGTGCCCAGGCACAGCGAGATCACCGATGACGCCGCGCCGATGATCGCCGAGGCCATGCCCGCCACATCGCCCATCGGCTCCATGGCGATGGCGTTGAGGTTGCCGAACATCACCCCGAAAGCGAAGAACAGCACCGCCGCATAGGCCAGGAACATCGGCAGGGTGATGGCGGTGACGCCATGCAGCGCCAGGAAAACGGCCGAGGCCGCCACGATCGTCAGCGCGCCGCGATGGCAGATCAGACGCATCCCCCAGCGGCCCACCAGGCGGGAATTGAGCAGCGACGCGCCGCCCAGCACCAGGGCCAGCGCTCCGAAATAAAGGGCGAAGCGTTCGCCCGCGCCGAACTGGTCCTGGAAGATCTGGCGCGAGGCGCCCAGATAGCCGATCAGGCTGCCGAAGGTCAGGCCCATCGCCACCATATAGGTGGCGGTGGTGCGGTTGCGCAGCACTTGGCCGAAGCCGTGGGCGAAGGCCGCCGCCGTGAGCGGCACGCGATGGGACGGCGGCAAGGTCTCCTCCAGCCGGACGGCGATCCAGCTTCCCACCATCACCGCATAGACGATGTAGAGCAGGAAGATGGCGCGCCAGCCCGAGACATGCATCACCGCCAGCCCCAGGCTGGGGGCGATGGCCGGGACCAGGATGAAGACCATCATCACCAGCGACATCACCCGCGCCATGTCGCGGCCGGCAAAGCGGTCGCGCACCACCGAGACGGCGGTGACATAGGGCGCGGCCACGCCCAGCCCCTGCACGAAGCGGCCCGCCAGCAGCAGGGTGAAATCCGCGGCCAGCCAGCAGGCGACGCTGCCCGCCAGATAGAGCGCGATGCCGGCATTCAGAACCGGCTTGCGGCCCAGCGCGTCGGACAGCGGCCCCGCCACCAGCTGGCCGATCGCCATGCCGGAGAAGATGGAGACGATGACAAGCTGGGTGCGGTTGATGTCGGCCACACCCAGATCGGCCCCGATCAGCCCCAGGGCGGGGAGCATGGCGTCGATGGAGATGGCGACGATGGAGATCATCAACGCCATCAGCAGGGTGAATTCCTTTTCAGAAATGCGCAGGGCCATGAAAATCCGGGAACGTGTGACGGCACGAGGACGGGCTAGCCCGCCGTTTGCCAGGGGGATGGCATTTTTCCGCGCCGCCTCCAAATCTTTTCAGAGATTTCACTTTGATTTATGACACGGGTAGTAGATTATCGCCCTGGGGATGGGAACCACGGAACGCCACTGACGAGCCAAAAGCCGCCATGCAACACGACCCCAAACAGACCGCGATCCTGAACTATCTCAGCCTCTATGCCGCGCCCTGCGCCGCCTGGATGGACGATGACTCCGATGCGTCCGCCATGGCGGCCGATCCGGCGCCGCAGAAGCCGGCCGGGCCGGACACGCCCAAGGACTGACCTCTCGCC
>CALDFO010000176.1 GCA_937942205.1 uncultured Alphaproteobacteria bacterium | reverse complement strand
GAAATCTATGTCTATGACAACAACTCGCGCGACCGTACCCGGGAGCGGGCCGCCGAGGCGGGCGCGGTGGTGCGCCGCGAGCTGCGTCAGGGCAAGGGCAATGTGGTGCGGCGCATGTTCGCCGACGTCGAGGCCGACATCTATGTGCTGGTGGACGGCGACGACACCTATGACGCGGGCGCCGCCCCGCGCATGATCGCGCAGATGGTGACCGAAGGCGCCGACCTTCTGACCGCCCGGCGCATCCATACCGAGGCGGCCGCCTATCGCCCCGGCCATGTCTTCGGCAACCGGCTGCTGACCGGCCTGACCGCGCTTCTGTTCAACGTCAAGCTGACCGACATGCTGAGCGGCTATCGCGTCTTTTCCCGGCGCTTCGTGAAGAGCTTCCCCTTCACCGCCGAAGGCTTCGCCATCGAGACCGAACTGACTGTCCATGCCGTGCGGCTGATGATGCCCATGACCGAAATGGACACCCGCTACAAGGAGCGTCCGGCGGGGTCGGTCAGCAAGCTCAACACCTGGCGAGACGGGTTTCGCATCCTGGGCGCCATCGCCTATCTGTTGCGCGAGGAGCGGCCGCTGATCTTCTTTTCCGCGCTGGCCTTCCTGTTCGCCGCCGCCTCGGTGCTGCTGGGCGCGCCGGTGGTGATGGAATACTGGCATACCGGCCAGGTGCCGCGCCTGCCCACCGCCGTGCTGGCCACCGGGTTGATGGTGATCGCCTTCCTGTGCTCGGTCTGCGGCCTGATCCTGGACACGGTGACGCGCGGCCGCTGGGAGGCCAAGCGCATGGCCTATCTGTCCATTCCCGGCCCGGCCACCCTCGGCCGACACAGCCTGCCATGACGCTGCTGCGGCGGCTGGCGAAAATTCCCCTGCTGCGCTTCGCCGTGATCGGCGCGCTGGGGATGCCGGTGGACTGGGGCGTGCTGCAACTGATGGTGCATTGGGGCACCGGGCCGTATCTGGGCCGCCTGATCTCCTGGCTCTGCGCCGCCACCTTCACCTGGGCGGGCAACCGCTATCTGACCTTCGCCGCGGCCCGCTCGCGCGGCCTTGTCGCCACCTTGCGCGAATGGGGCCGCTTCCTGGCCGCCAATGCGGTCGGCGGGCTGGTCAATATCGGCCTCTATTCGGTGCTGGTGCGCTTTGCCCCGCCGCCGCTGAACGACCTGACCATGGCGCTGGTGCTGGGCGTGCTGCTGGGATTGCTGTTCAATTTCACCCTGTCCCGGAAGCTGGTGTTCCGGGGGCCGCTTTGACCCTGCGTCCTGGGAGCGCCCTGCTGGGGCTGTTGCTGGCGCTGGCGGCGGTATGGACACCGGGGACGCCCGCACAGGCCGACACGCTGGTGCGCAACCGGTCCGAAGGCTGGAGCGCCGCCGACGAACGCGGCTATGGCGAGTTCGTCGCCGCCCTGGGCGCCAGCGGCTGCCGCACCGTGGATGCCTGCCTGAAAAGTCCCGCCAATCCGTTCCGGGCGAGCGACGATACCGGCCTGCGCTGGCGCGCCGACTGCGCCGACCTGCCCTATTTCCTGCGCTTCTATTATGCCTGGAAGCGCGGCCTGCCCTTTGCCCATGTCAGCGCCGTCAGTCCGCGCGGGCGCGCCCGCGACATCCGCTACAGCCCGCGCGGCAATCAGGTGGCGGCGCGGCGCGACGTGCTGTCGGGCGACAATGCCCTGGCGGTGATGCGCCGGCTGCGCGACACCATCTCCTCGGCCACCTACCGCATCCACCCGCGGCTGGAGGGCAACGACCTTTATTCGCCCGCCCTCACCCCCCGCGCCATCCGGCCCGGCACGGTGATCTACGATCCCAACGGCCATCTGGCGGTGGTGTGGCGGATCGAAAACGATGGCCGCATCCGCTATATCGACGCCCATCCCGACAATTCGCTGACGCGCGGCACCTATGACCTGCGCTTTGCGCGCGCCTCGCCCGGCATGGGGGCGGGATTCAAGAACTGGCGGCCGGTACGGCTGGTGGGCGCGTCCCGCGGCCAGGGCGGCACGCTGGAAGGCGGGCGTATCGTGACCGCGCGCAACGGCGAGATCGGCGATTTCGCCCTCACCCAGTTTTTCGGCACCGATGCGCCGCCGCCGGACGACGCAGCCTGGAAGCGCGGCGGCTTTGTGCTGAACGGGACGCGGCTGGACTATTACGATTATGTGCGCGCCGCGCTGGGCGGCGGATCGCTGCATTTCGACCCCTTGCATGAGGTGGCCGAGATGACCGTCTCCAACTGCGCCGATCTGGGCTATCGCGCCGAGGCGGTGGCGCTGTCGCTGGCCGCCGGGATCCAGAACCGGCCCCAGCCGGAACGCCTGCCGGAGAATATCTATGGCACCGAGGGCGACTGGGAGACCTATTCCACCCCCTCGCGCGACGCCCGGCTGAAAACCGCCTTCAAGGAACTGCGCGACAGCGCCCAGCGCTTCCTGGAACTGTGGCGCGCCCGCGATCCGCGCCTGGGCTATGCCGGGCGCGACCTGGCGGGCGATATGCTGGCGGTCCATGACCGCGCCGCCGCCCAGTGCCGCGTCACCTATGCCCGCAGCGACGGCGCGGTGGTGACGCTGGATTATGAGGAGGCGCGCCGCCGCCTGTTCCGCCTGTCCTTCGACCCCTATCACTGCGTGGAGCGGCGCTGGGGCGCGGAAGGGCCGGAAGCCGCCAGTTGCCGCGACGGCGCCCTCAAGCGGCGCTGGTACGAGGCCGAACAGGGCCTGCGCAACCAGATCGACCGCACCTATGAAAGCCGGATGGATTTCAGCCTGGGCCAGCTTGAAGCGCGCCTGCTCGGCACCGGCCCGGCCGCCCCGCCCGACACCGATCTGCGCGGGTTTTTGCTCAAAGAAAAAGGGCGCTGACCCAAGCCAGCGCCCTTGATCCGGTTATCCGAAAGCCGGGCTCAACGGCGGGCGACCAGCGCCCACAGCTTGGCCACTTCGGCATTCTTGGTGGTGCCCTTGACGGCGCCGAACGCCTTCTGGGCATCGGCCTTCTGGCCGGCGGCCAGATAGGCCTGACCCAGACGCATCTGGCCGTTGTCGGCATCCTTCAGCGGCTTCTTGAGGCCGGCCTGGATGACGCCGATGGCTTCCTTGGCCTTGCCCTGGCCGATCATGTTCTCGCCCACCTTGACCAGGTCGTCGCCCTGCGGGGCGGCCTGGGCGGCGGCGAGCGCCTTGGCCTGGCCCGCGGCGCTGGCATTGGCCTGGTCGGTGGCCAGCTTGAGCAGGCGGGTGGTGCGGTCGTCGGTCAGCACCTTGGCGGCCTGGCCCTTCTCCAGCACCGACTTGGCCTCGGCGGCGAAGCCGAGCTGCAGCGCGAGCTGGGCGAGCAGGGTGTACTCGTCCTTGGTGGTGATGTTGTTGGTCAGAAGACGCATACGGTTGATGTCGAGCGTGTTGTGGTCGGACAGACCGCGCGACCGCTCAGCCAGACGCAGCAGG
>CALDFO010000175.1 GCA_937942205.1 uncultured Alphaproteobacteria bacterium | reverse complement strand
GCCGGCCATCTTCTCCAGCAGGCGGAACAGGCCTTCATCGCCCGGCAACGGCAGGCGCTTGTCGAAGAACATGGGCGTGGCGGCCAGAATCACGCTGCCATAGGCGGCATGCTGCACCTGTTCCACGGCGGCATTGCCGATGCGGACCGGGCCGTGCCCCTCGAAGCCCTTGAGGTCGGGCGCAATCCATTCGGTCAGATCGTCGCTGGGCACGATGCCGTAACAGGGCGCCAGCGTGTCGGTGTTGCCCGCGATGGACAGGATATAGGCGATATACTGCTCCATGGTGCGGGTGGCGCCGATGGCGTTCAGCGCCTTGACCACGAAATAGGCGTCGCGCAGCCAGCAATAGCGGTAATCCCAGTTGCGGCCCGAATGGGGCGCTTCCGGCAGCGACGTGGTCAGCGCCGCCACGATACCGCCGGTTTCCTCGAAATTGGTCAGCTTCAGCGTGATGGCGGCGCGGATGCTGGCTTCCTGCCACTCATAGGCGATGGACAGGCGCCGCGCCCACTCGCGCCAATAGTCGCGGGTGCGCGCCGCGAAGTCGCGCACCGTGGCGGCGATGTCGCCCATGAAGGGCTCGTCCGGCCCGAACACCAGATGCAGCGGCCGCGTCAGGGCGAAGGGGGTTTCCTGCTGGATATAGGACAGCGGCGCGTCGGTGGTCAGCCGGATCAGCGCCGGTTCGCCATAGGTGACATGGCTGGAGCCCGCCACCCGCCGTTTCATCGGATTGCCGTAGAACTGGGTGGGCCGCACGCGGATGGTGACGCGGGGCACGCCCGCCAGCGGCTCGATCATCCGCATCAGCTGCGGCGGGCGCAGCAGGCGCTCGAAATTGCGCAGGCGCGGCGCGAAGTCGGTGATCTTCACCTGCGCCCCATCCGCGGCCGTCAGGATGGTGGTGACGATGGCGGTGTTGCGGTCATATTCGGACCGGCTGGACACCTGCCGGTCCAGCACCACGTCGGAAAAACCCTTCTCCTCGTCGCCCGCCACCAGGCGGCTGAACACCGGATCGCTGTCGAAGCGCGGGAAGCACCACCACACGATCCGGGCGCGGGAATCCACCAACGCCGCCATGCGGCCGTTGCCGATCACCGCCAGGTCCAGCGGTCTTTGCACGGACCCGGTCATCGCACCCCCGCCTCGGCCACGCGGCACAGCCACTGGCGCACCCCATGCGGCGATTCAAAGACATGCTCCACGCCGGGAAAGCGCTTGCCCACGGAAAAACCGCGCCCGCCCAGATGCGGCAGGATACGGAAGACATCCAGATCGGTGGTGTCGCCGCCGCCGAACAACCCCCGGCGGCCCGCGAACGGCGGCTGGCGCAGCAGGCTGGCCACCGCCGTGCCCTTGTCCACGCCCCGGTGCCGGGCCTCGAACACCGCCTTGCCGTGAATCACATTCACCTTTTCGCTTTCGAACAAAGGGGCATGTTTGTCCATCGCCGCCAGCAGCACCGGCAGCGACTCCGGCGCCAGCCGGTAATGCAGCGCCACGGCGCATTCCTTGTCCTCCAGCAAGAGGCCCGGGACATGGTCGGCCAGTCCCGCGAAGATGGAACGGACGGCATCCGGCAATGGCGGCGCCCGCGTCACCTGCCCGTCCGCGCCGCGGATTTCCCCGCCATGCGCGCCGATCGCGGCCGGACGCAAGGGCGCGAACAGCCGATCTATGTTGTCCAGCGAACGGCCGCTGACAAAAGCCAGCGCCCCCGACAACTGGTGCGCCAGCTTTTCCAGGGCGCGGACCAGATCGCCGGGCACCCTGACCAGATCGGGCGTGCGCGCGAGATCCAGCAAGGTACCGTCTATATCCAGCAGCAACGCGGTGTTCCCACCGATCGGGGGCATCATTCAAGCAATCCGTATAGCGCGCCCAGGTCATATATCGTGCGTACTGAAAAGGGCTTCGATCCAATGGGATCGAAACGCACGCGCGGGCCCGAAAGTTCCCGGGCCGGACCGGATTTTTACCGGACGGTATGGCGGGTCCAGGCGAAGGCACCGCCTTCCATGCCCGCGTCATTGTCAACGATGGTCACATTGGGCGGCAGCTTGAAATCGATCCGGGCCGAATTGCCGCCGCCGAAATAAAGATGGTCATACTTGAACACGGTATCAAGTATGTCGATCAGTTTGCGGACCCGCTTGTTCCACTTCTTTCTGCCGATGCGCTTGCGGGTGCGCTCGCCGATATAGACGTCGAAATCATTCCGGTGATGGGTGGTCAGATGCGCCAGGTCCATATGCGGCAGCAGTTCGCCGTCGCGGAACCAGGCGGTGCCGAAACCCGTGCCCAGGGTGCAGACCAGTTCCAGCCCCTTGCCCCGGATGGCCGCCAGCCCCTGCACATCGGCATCGTTCAGCAGCTTGACCGGCTTGCCCAGTTTCTTCTGCATCACCATGCCGAGCGGATAATCCGCCCAGTCTCCGGTGCCATAGGAATGCGCGGTCATCACCCGCCCGCGCCTGACCATGCCGGGAAAGCCGATGGTGACATGGTCGAATCGGCCCAGCGGCTTCACCAGTTTCACCAGCAGCGGCACGATATCGGCGGGCTTGCGCCTGGCCGGCGTCTCGATGCGGACGCTGTCCACCAGGAAATCGCCGTTCGGCCCCACGATGGCGGCTTTCAGGCCCGTGCCGCCGATGTCGATGCAGAGAATGCGTTTAGCGGCGGGCATGAGCGGCTTTCTTCTTGCGGGCTTTGCGGATCGGCATCTTCTTCTTTTTGTCCATCATCAGCGCCAGGGCGGTGTTGATCAAGGCGACATGGCTGAAGGCCTGGGGGAAATTGCCCAACATGCGCTTTTCCAGCGGGTCGTATTCCTCGGCATAGAGGCCGACATCGTTGGCCAGCCGCTTGAGCTTGCCATACAGGCGCATCGCCTCGCGGTGACGGCCCATCATCACATAGGCGTCGGCCAGCCAGAAGCTGCAGGCCAGGAAGGCGCCCTCGCCCGGCGGCAGTCCGTCCACCCCGGTCACGGTTTCGTAGCGCATCACCAGCCCCTGGCACATCAGCCGTTTTTCGATCTCGCGCACCGTCGCCTGGATGCGCCGGTCGCTGGCGGGCAGAAAACCCACCAGCGGCAGCAGCAGCAGGCTGGCGTCCATCGCGCTGGAGCCATAGGCCTGCACGAAACAGCCGCGCGTCTTGTCCATGCCCCGGGCGCAGATGTCCTTGTGGATGCGGCGCGCCACGGCGCGGCAATGGGCGCGCTCCTGCGGCGTGGCATCGGGCGAGCGGGCGGCGCGGTCGAACGCCACCCAGGTCATCACCTTGGAATGGACGAAATGCTGCGGCTGGCCGCGGATTTCCCAGATGCCCTCGTCCGGCAGCGACCAGATCTTTTCCAGATGCGCCATGAAGACCTGGCGCAGTTCGGCCCGGCGCGGCGCGGGCGCCAGGCCGCCGCCCCGCGCCTGGGCCATCACATCGGCCATCTCGCCATAGATATCGAGTTGAAGCTGGGTATGGGCGGCATTGCCGACGCGCACCGGCCGCGAATTCTCATAGCCGGACAGGTGGTCCAACTCGATCTCGTCGAGCCGCCGCTCGCCGATCACATTGTACATGGTCTGGATCTGCTGCGGCGAACCGGCGATGGCGCGCATCAGCCAATGCTCCCACATCTCCGCTTCCTCGGTGTAACCGGCGTTGAGAAAGGCCAGCAGCGTGAAGGTGGCGTCGCGCAGCCAGCAGAAGCGGTAGTCCCAGTTGCGGGTGCCGCCGATCTTTTCGGGCAGCGACGTGGTGACCGCCGCCACGATGCCGCCGGTGGGGGCATAGGATAACCCCTTGAGCGTGATCAGCGAGCGCATGACGTCGGCGCGCCACTTGCCCGTCACCCGGCACAGCGACGCCCATCGGCGCCAATAGGCTTCCGTCTCGTCCAGCGCGATGAAGGCGTCGATCGACAGCGGCAGGGGCTGGAAGGATTTTCCATAGGACATCACAAAGGGCATACTTTCGCCCTTGCGCACCGTGAAATCCGCCACCGTGTGCATGTTCTCGCCCCGCAACGGCACCGGGGTGCGGATCGCCAGCAGATTGGGCCCGGCCACGGCGGTCAGGGTGCGGCGGTCGCGGCGCGACACCCAGGGGATGGTGGCGCCATAGTCGAAGCGGATCGCCAGTTCGGTCCGCATGGCCACATGCCCGGCCAACCCTTCCACGATCCGCACGATGCAGCTGTCGGGCGTACCGGGCGGCATGAAATCGGTGACGCGCACCTTGCCGGTGCGGGTGGTGAAGACGGTTTCCAGGATCAGGCTGTCGCCGCGATAGCGCCGCGCCGCCTTGAAACGCGCATCCTGCGGCGCGATCAGCCAGCGGCCGTTGTCCTTGTCGCCCAGCAAGGCGGCGAAACAGGCGTCGGAATCGAAGCGCGGCAGGCACAGCCAGTCCAGCGAGCCGTTATGACAGACCAGCGCCGCGGTGCGACAGTCGCCGATGATGGCATAATCCTCGATCCGCGCCGCCATCAGAAGCCGTATCCCCGATCGTCCTCGCCCGCCGCCGCCGCGTCCACCAGCCACTGCACCGCGCCTTGCGGCTTCAGCGCGCCCGCCGGCAAGGCTCCCGCCCGGGCCTGGGCCAACGCATCGCGCTTGGCCGCGCCGCTGACCAGGAACAGAATCCGTTCGCTGGCTTCCAGCGCCGGATAGGTCAGGGTCAGGCGCGGCTCCTTGCGGCCGTCCGGCACGGCGGCGGCCCAGCGGCGGCGCTCCTGCAACACCGGCTGGCCCGGCAGCAGCGAGGCGGTATGGCCGTCATCGCCCAGCCCCAGCAAGGTGAGATGGAACAAAGGCTGACCCGGCTGCAATTCGCCCGCGCCATATTGCTGGCGCAGCGCCTCGTCATAGCGGTCGGCGCAGGATTGCGGCGTCCCGTCAGTGGGCATGGCGAACACCTTGCGGGGCCGCACCATGGGGCCCGCCAGCAGCGTCTCGCGCACCATGCGGTAGTTGGAGTCGGCATGATCCGGCGGCACACAGCGTTCGTCGCTGAAGAACAGCTCGGCGCAATCCCAGTCCAGATCCTGGCAGGCCAGAAGCCGGTAGGCGGCGCGCGGCGTGGAGCCGCCCGACAGCACCAGGCGGAAAGGGTGGCGGGCCGTCCGGATATGTCCGGCGATGATCTCGGCGGCCCGCGCCGCCAGCGCCCCGGCGTCCCGCACCACTTCCATCCGGCCCGCGATGTCATGCCGGGGGGTCAATTGATCCGCCTCCAGGCCCGCCCGTCGCGCGCCAGAAGATCGTTGGCGGCGCTGGGGCCTTCGCTGCCCGCATTGTAGTTGGGGAAATGGCGCGGGGTGGTGTTTTCCCAGCCGCGCAGCACCGGCTCCACCAGCGCCCAGGCCGCCTCCACCTGGTCGGCGCGCTGGAACAAGGTGGTGTCGCCGATCAGACAGTCATAGATCAGCGTTTCATAACCCACCGCGGGCGCCTGCTTGAAATAGTCCTTGTACTTGAACTCCATCGCCACGCTTTCCAGCGCCATGGCCGGGCCGGGCCGCTTGGCGTTGAAGCGCAGGCGGATACCTTCGTCCGGCTGCACCCGCATGATCAGCCAGTCGGCGTCCAGTTCCTCGACCGGCGTTTCGCGGAACAGGGCATGGGGCGCGCGCTTGAAACGGATGGCGATTTCGGTGGAACGCACCGCCAGCCGCTTGCCGGTGCGCAGATAGAAAGGCACGCCCGCCCAGCGCCAATTGTCGATCATCAGGCGTATGGCGACGAACGTCTCCACCGTGGAATCGGGCGCGACATTGGCCTCGGCGCGATAGGCCTGGACCGGTTCATTGGCGACGGCCCCGGCGTCATACTGGCCGCGCACCACATCGCTGAGCCGGAGTTCGTGCACCGCCTTGAAGATTTCCGCCTTCTTGGCGCGCACATCCTCGGCGTCGAAGGAGACCGGCGGCTCCATCGCCGTCATGGCGACAAGCTGGAACAGATGGTTGGGCACCATATCGCGCAATGCCCCTGTGCTCTCATAGAATTTTCCCCGCGTCTCCACCCCCAGGCTTTCGGCCACGGTGATCTGCACATGATCGATGCGGTCGCGGTTCCAGATCGGCTCGAACAGGCCATTGGCGAAGCGCAGCGCCATGATGTTCTGCACCGTCTCCTTTCCCAGGAAATGGTCGATGCGGTAGATCTGGTCCTCGCGCAGATATTTCAGCAGGCAGGCATTGAGCTGGCGCGCGGACGGCAGGTCGTGGCCGAACGGCTTTTCCACGATCAGGCGGCGAAAGCCCTTATGGTCGCCGGACACCAGCCCGGCTTCGCCCAGATTCCTGGCGATGGTGGCGAAGAAGCGGTCGGCCACCGCCATGTAGAACAGCACATTGCCGCCCAGGCCGTCCTTGGCGTCATGCGCGGCCAGCAGGTCCGACAGGTTCTCGTAGGTTTCCGGCTTTTCGAAATCGCCGCTGAGAAAGACCATGCAGCGCGCCACCTTGGCCCACAGCGTCTCGTTCAGCGTCTCGTTGTTCTTCGCCAGGGTCTGGACCAGGAAATCCTTCAGCGCCGCCGACCATTCCGCACTGGTCTTCTTGTTGTGGTCCACCCCGATCAGCGAGAAATGCGGCGGCAGCAGGCCGGTGCGGGCCAGGTTGTACATGGCCGGAACGATCAGCCGCTTGGTCAGGTCGCCGTTGGCGCCGAAGATGACGATGGCGCAGGGCGGCGGCGGCGACTTGTGCGACAGCGCGCTCATTTGGGCTTGCTCTCGACATGGCCGCCGAATTCCTTGCGCATGGCCGAAAGCAGCTTTTCACCGAAGGTGTTGTCGCTGCGCGAGCGGAAGCGGGCGAACAGCGCCGCGGTGATGACGGGGGCGGCCACCGCCTCGTCCACCGCCGCCTCCACCGTCCAGCGCCCTTCGCCGCTGTCGTCCACCTTGCCGGAGAACTCTTCCAGCATTTCGGATTTGGCCAGGGCGATGGCGGTGAGGTCCAGCAGCCAGGAGGCCACCACGCTGCCGCGCCGCCACACCTCGGCCACGTCGGCGACATGGATGTCGAAGCGCTCCTCCGGCGGCAGCTTGCCGGAATTGCGCCCGCGCATGATGTCGAAGCCTTCCGCGAAGGCCTGCATCAGGCCGTATTCGATGCCGTTATGGACCATCTTGACGAAATGGCCGGACCCGGCGGGGCCGGTATGCATATAGCCTTCAGTGACGCGCGGATCGGCCGCGTCGCGGTTCGGGGTGCGGGCGATGTCGCCCGCGCCGGGGCACAGCGCCTGAAAAATGGGGTCCAGCCGCGTCACCGTTTCGGCATCGCCGCCGATCATCATGCAATAGCCGCGCTCCAGTCCCCAGACCCCGCCCGAGGTGCCCACATCGAGATAGTGGATCCCCTTTTCGCGCAAGGTCCGGGCGCGGCGGATATCGTCCTTGAACATGGTGTTGCCGCCATCGATGATGCAGTCGCCCGCCGCCAGCAGGCCGCCCAGTTCGGCGATGGCGTCTTCGGTGATCGTCCCGGCGGGCAGCATCACCCAGACGGTGCGCGGCGCCTCCAGCCGGGCCACCAGGTCGGCCAGCGAGGCGGCGCCCTCCGCTTTGCCTTCCGGGGCGCCCACCAGCGCCTTCACCGCCTCGGGGCTGGCGTCGAACCCCACCACCGCATGGCCGCGGCTCATCAGCCGCCGGCCGATATTGGCCCCCATGCGGCCCAACCCGATTATCCCGATCTGCATGAAATCTCCTGAACGCGCACGGCGACCGGCCGCTTGAAAGGACCGACTTTGGCCCTGAATTGCCGCTGCGGCCACCCCGTCCGTCCGAAGGGCTTTTGCGGCCTCTGCCGGGCAGCGTCCGCTTCCCCTTCCGCAACGTGGCCGAAGGCCCGCCGGTTCCGGCAAAATGTCTGGAAAACCGGGCAAAAATGGGGGTTGTGACAGAGGCGGGCATTGATTTTACCCCCCCGGCCCTGCCAATTACCGGCGCACATTACAGGCAGATTTATGGACCAGGATTTCCGCAAGGCCGCCCTCGCCTATCACCGCAGCCCGCGACCCGGCAAATTGCCGGTGGAAGCCCCCAAGCGCATGGCGAATCAGCGCGATCTGGCGCTGGCCTATTCGCCCGGCGTCGCCGCGCCCTGCGAGGAGATCGCCCGCGACCCGTCCCTGGCCCGCGAATATACCGCGCGCGGCAATCTTGTCGCCGTCATCTCCAACGGCACCGCCGTGCTGGGCCTGGGCAATATCGGCGCGCTGGCCTCCAAGCCGGTGATGGAGGGCAAGGCGGTCCTGTTCAAGAAATTCGCCGGCATCGACGTCTTCGACCTGGAAGTGGACGCGCTGGACGTGGACCGCTTCGTGGATGTCGTGGCGGCGCTGGAGCCGACCTTCGGGGGCATCAACCTGGAGGACATCAAGGCGCCCGAATGTTTCGTGATCGAAAAGAAGCTGCGCGAGCGGATGCAGATTCCGGTCTTCCATGACGACCAGCACGGCACCGCCATCGTCTGCGCCGCCGCCATCCGCAACGGCCTGGTGCTGCAGGGCAAGAATCTGGAGGAGGTCAAGCTGGTGACCTCCGGCGCGGGGGCCGCCGCGCTGGCCTGCGTCGACCTGCTGGTGACGATGGGCCTGCCGGTCGAGAATGTCACCCTCACCGACATCAAGGGCGTGGTGCATCGGGACCGCGGCGACGAGATGGCGCCCAACATGGCGCGCTATGCGCGGCAGACCGACGCCCGCACCCTGGGCGAGGTGCTGGTGGGCGCGGATGTATTTCTGGGCCTGTCGGCGCCCAATGTGCTCAAGCCCGAATGGCTGCCGCAGATGGGCGACAAGCCCATCATCATGGCGCTGGCCAACCCCAACCCCGAAATCCTGCCCGAAGCGGCCAAGGCGGCGCGGCCCGACGCCATCATCGCCACCGGCCGCAGCGACTATCCCAATCAGGTCAACAACGTCCTGTGCTTCCCGTTCATCTTCCGGGGCGCGCTGGATGTGGACGCCACCACCATC
>CALDFO010000174.1 GCA_937942205.1 uncultured Alphaproteobacteria bacterium | reverse complement strand
GCCGGGCCGGGGGCGCGGATCATCGGCTTCCCCCGCGCCGCTACCCAGTTCGGGTATGAACACTATGCCGCGGCCACCGCCGTGGACGCGGTGTCGCTGGACACCGCCGCCCCGCTGGCCTGGAGCAAGAGCCTGCCCTGCGCCACCCAGGGCAATCTCGATCCCATCGCCCTGATCGCGGGCGGCGATGGCCTGGACCGCGCCGTGGATCACATTCTGGAGATGACGGCGGGCAAGCCGCACATCTTCAATCTGGGCCATGGCATTCTGCCGCAGACCCCCATCGCCCATGTCGAGCAGTTGCTGAAGCGCATCCGGGCATGAAAATCGCCGTTATTCTGTTCAATCTGGGCGGCCCGGATTGCCCGGAGGCGGTCGAGCCGTTCCTGCGGAACCTGTTTTCCGACAAGGCCATCATCACCCTGCCCGCGCTGCTGCGCCTGCCCCTGGCGCGGCTGATCGCGCGGCGCCGCGCCCCGATCGCGCGGGAGATCTATCACCGGATCGGCGGCCGCTCGCCCATCGTCGAGGAAACCCAGAAACAGGCCCGCGCCCTGGAAGCGGCGCTGGCGGGCAGCGGCGTGGAGGCCAAGACCTTCATCGCCATGCGCTACTGGCATCCTTTCAGCGATGGCGCGGCACAGGCGGTCAAGGCCTATGGCCCCGACAAGATCGTGCTGCTGCCGCTCTATCCGCAATATTCCACCACCACCACGGCGTCATCCTTCCAGGATTGGGAGCGCGCCGCCAAACGTATGGGCCTGACCGCGCCCACGGCTCGCATCTGTTGCTATCCGGCTGAAAACGGCTTTGTCGCCGCCATGGCGGCGCGTATCCGCGCGGCGCTGGCCGAGGCGCGCGGCGATACCGGCACCCGGCTGCTGCTGTCGGCGCATGGCCTGCCCAAAAAGGTGATCGCCAACGGCGATCCCTATCAGCGCCAGGTGGAGCAGAGCGCGGCCGCCATCGTGGCGGCATTGAATATCCCCGATCTGGACTGGCAGGTCTGTTACCAGAGCCGGGTGGGACCGCTGGAATGGATCGGACCGGCCACCGACGATGAAATCCGCCGCGCCGGCGCGGACGGCAAGAATCTGATCGTGGCGCCGCTCGCCTTTGTTAGCGAGCATTCCGAAACGCTGGTGGAACTGGACATCGAATATCGCAAACTGGCCGAGGAGGCGGGCGTGCCGGACTATCGCCGCGTTCCGGCAGTGAATGTGCATCCCGATTTCATCGCCGGTCTGGCCGGGCTTGTGCGCCGCGCCACAGGTGGCGAAACTCTTCTTTGCAGCGAGAACCGGGACAGACATTGATGCGCGATATCCTTGCCGATCATTACAGTTGGATCATGGCCGCGCATGTGATCGCGGTGATATCCTGGATGGCGGGTATGCTCTATCTGCCCCGGCTGTTCGTCTATCATTGCGAGACGCCGCCCGGCAGCGAAGGCAGCGAGCGCTTCAAGGTGATGGAGCGCCGCCTGCTCAAGGGCATCATCAATCCCGCCATGATCGTGGCCTGGATCCTGGGCCTGACCCTGGCCTGGGTCAGCGCCGCCTATCTGCAGCCCTGGTTCCATGCCAAATTCCTTCTGGTGCTGGTGCTCAGCGGCGTGCATGGCCTGCTGGTGCGCTGGTGGCGCGCCTTCGCCCAGGATCGCAACACCCGAACCGCCCGCTTCTACCGGATCGCCAACGAGGTTCCGGCGGTGCTGATGGTGCTGATCGTGGTGCTGGTGATCGTGAAGCCTTTTTCTTAACCCCCTCCGGCATTCGCAACTTTGCTCAGAGGCGGCGCACGATGGTGCGCCGCCTCTTTCGCGTTGCTACGGCCACCTCCCCCTTCCCATGCTTCGCATGAAGGGGGAGGCGGGCCTGTGCGGGCTGCCCCCAATTGTCATTCCCGCGAAAGCGGGAATCTAATTTTCTTTCTTTAGTGCCCCCTCCGGTTTCAGCTTTCGCTCGCCTCCCAAGAGGTCGGCTTCGCACGCTGA
>CALDFO010000173.1 GCA_937942205.1 uncultured Alphaproteobacteria bacterium | reverse complement strand
TCTTTTGCGTCGTTCGCGGATTCGCGCGCGCCGCCGCCCGCCGGCACGGGGCCGGAGATCGAAGATGGGGATGTCGCGATGGCGTGCACTGGCAGGTCCGTGATGATCCGCCGAGCCCATCGCAAGCGCCGGGCCAGTCGCAAAAGCGCCGATTTCACGGGATTTTCCGGCGCGGACCGGAGGAGCGGCTGCACAAAGGGACGGGCATGGATTGCCGGTGCGGCAAACTCTGCCGCCCGCGGGCATCGCCGCGCGCGGCAAAAAAAGCCGCCAAAAGCCCGGAAAAATCGCGCTCCCCATATGGCATGGGGCTTGCGACGGGCTTGCCGGAACAAAAGCATTCGGACCCACGCCGTGAGCCTGAACGGAATCGCCGGTACCGCCATCAGCGCGCTGAAGACCAACAGCGCCGCGCTGGGCGTGGTCGCCAACAACGTCTCCAATCTCAACACGGCCGGTTATGCGCGCCGCGTGGTCAATCAGCAGACCCTGTCGGTCGGCGGCCAGTTGATGGGCGTGAACATCGCCAGCGTCCAGCGCGTCGCCAGCCAGTTCCTGATGCAGGAGATGCTGTCGGCGGGCGGGACCAATGCCCAGTACAGCACGATGGGCAGCCTGTTCAGCCAGCTCAACGGCCTGTTGGGCGCGCCGGGCGACAACCAGTCGCTGGCCACCGGCCTGACCAATCTGTCCGCCGCCTTCGCCACCGCCTCGCAGGCGCCGACCTCGTCGGCCAGCCGCACGGCGGTGATGAACGCCCTGAACAATCTGGCGGGCAATTTCTCTTCGGTCTTCTCCACCGTCTCCCAGATGCAGAGCCAGACCGACCAGCAGGTGGTGGGCTCCATCGACTCCACCAATGCGCTGCTCAAGCAGGTGTTCGACCTGAATCAGCAGATCCGCAACGCCACCGTGAGCGGCGACACCGCCTCGGGCCTGCTGGATCAGCGCGACACCGCCCTGACCAGCCTGTCCGAGACGCTGGGCATCCGCACCACCCAGCAGCCGGACGGCAGCGTCATCGTCGCCACCGCCGATGGCGTGAACCTGGTGAGCAACACCTATGCGCAACTCTCCTATACGGGCGGCGCGCAGAACGGCACCTATGGCAACATCATGGTGCAGGACATCAACCCGGCGACGGGCGCGCCGCTGGGCGGACCCATGGCGCTGGACCCGCATCTGGCGGGCGGCTCGCTCAAGGGCCTGATCGACATGCGCGATCAGGT
Source organism: uncultured Alphaproteobacteria bacterium (assembly GCA_937942205.1). Taxonomy (GTDB): domain Bacteria; phylum Pseudomonadota; class Alphaproteobacteria; order Micropepsales; family Micropepsaceae; genus Rhizomicrobium. The sequence continues at coordinate 4,384 of CALDFO010000173.1, read as the reverse complement.
GCTGGGCGGCCTGTCCCAGACCCTGGGCAACCTGGCGCAGCAGACCGCCCAGGCGTTCAACGCCCAGGCCAACGCCAATGCCGCCTTCCCGCCGCCGGCCGCGCTGTCGGGCCGCAACACCGGCCTTCTGGGCGGCGACGCCCTGAACTTCACCGGCAAGACCACCATCGCCGTCACCGGCCAGGACGGCACGCTGATCTCACGCATCGATGTGGATTTCGGCCCGCCCAGCCTGTTGTCGGTCGATGGCGGCGCCCCGATCAGCGCCGGCAGCACCGTCGGCGGCTTCGCCGCGGCGCTGAACAGCGCGCTGGGCGCCAACGGTTCGGCCAGCTTTGTGGACGGCAAGCTCTCCATCTCCGCCAGCGGCGGCAACGGCATCCTGGTGCAGGATGATGCCTCGGCGCCGTCGGCGCGCGGCGGCACCGGATTTTCCCAGTTCTTCGGGCTGAACGACCTCTTTCAGTCGCAGATGCCTTCGGTCACCGCCACCGGCCTGTCCGCCACCGACGCCAGCGGCCTGGCGGCGGGCGGCAAGATCACCCTGCAGCTCAAGGGTCCGAACGGCGATATCGTCCGCAATGTCAGCATCACCACCACCGCCGGTCAGACGGTGGGCGACATCGTCACGGCGCTGAACACCGCCCTGGGCGGCGCATCCAGCCTGACCCTGAACGCGGACGGCTCGATCACCAGCCAGAACAGCGCGCTGTATTCGGACTACACGCTGAACGTCACCAACGACACCACCGCGCGCGGCACCACCGGCCAGAGCTTCAGCCAGATCTTCGGTCTGGGCGCGGGCGCCCAGGCGATGCAGGCCCAGGGTTTTTCCGTCACCCAGGCGGTGACGGCCAATCCGGCGCGCATCGGCTTCGCCAGCCCCGCCATCACCCCCGCCAGCGTCGCGGGCGACACCATCGTTCTGGGCGGCGACAATTCGGGCGCCATCGCGCTGCAGACGCTGATTACCAAGAGCATGACCTTCAAGCCGGCAGGCGGCGTGGCGGGACAGATTTCCACCCTGTCGGATTATGCCGCCAGCTTCTATCAGGATGTCTCGACCCGCTCGAATGTCGTCACCTCCGCCCAGGTGACGCAGAGCGACCGCTATGCCGAGGCGCAGTCGCGCCTGACCTCGCACACCGGCGTCAGCCTCGATGAAGAGCTGATGGCCCTGACCTCCTACCAGCAGGCCTATGCCGCCGGCGCGCGCATCCTGACCCTGGTGGACAAGATGTATCAGACCCTGCTCGAATTGCCGTAAGGATCATCGCCCATGAGTATCGACCGCGTCGCCACCAGCGCTCAGACCGCCTATTTCCTCAGCCAGATCCAGAATGCGGGCAGCACCCTGGACAAGACCCAGGAAAAGATCGCCTCGGGCAAGAACGCCACCACCTATGCCGGTTTCGGCAATCAGACCCAGGTGCTGACCGCCACCATCGCGGCCAATGCGCGCAACAGCGCCTATACCACCGCCACCAAGCTCGCCGTCACCCAGACCGACCTGCAGGATACCCAGTTGACCAGCCTGGCCGACCTGGCCGCCAAGCTGAAAAAGGCGGTCAGCGACGCGGTCGCCAACAACGACGCCTCCACCCTGATGGCGCAGGTGCGCAGCATCTTCGACCAGGCCAGCGGCATCCTCAATTCCAAGGACGCCAATGGCGACTATATCTATGCGGGCGGCAAGACCGGCACCGCGCCCATCACCGTCACCAGCCTGGCCGATCTTCAGGCGCTGCCCTCGGTCGCGGGCGCCTTCGCCAATGGCGACCTGAAGAAGTCGGTGCAGGTCGCCGACGGCGTCGGCGTCTCCTATGGGCTGACCGCCTCGGAGGTCGGCACCGGCCTGATGCAGGCGCTGAAGGACATCGCCGCCTTCGATGTGGGCGGCAGCGGCAATTTCGACGCCGCCACCAGCCTGTCGGCGGCGCAGAACGGCTTTCTCAGCGGCGCCATCGCCACCCTGACCGGCACCGCCACCGATCTGCACGCCGTGTCGGCCGCCAACGGCTATGTCTCCAACCGGTTGACCGACGCGCAGGGAAGCCAGACCTCGATGAACACCCTCTACAAGGGGTTTGTCTCCGGCATCCAGGACACCAACATGGCCGAGGCGGCGACCCAGCTGTCGCTGAACCAGACCCAGCTTCAGGCGTCGCTGGCGGTGACCTCGACCCTGCACCAGCTTTCGCTGCTGAATTACATGCCCCAGTAAGCTGTCAGTAAATCGCGGAAAACCGGGATTTTCCGGGCCTTTCTTGCGGTTCCCGCAGTTCGCGCCTATATCGCCGGGATGAGCGCCAGAACCCGCATCGTCGTCGCCATGTCCGGCGGCGTGGATTCCTCCGTCACCGCCGCCCTGCTGAAAAAGCAGGGCCATGAGGTGATCGGCATCACGCTCCAGCTGTATGCCTCCACCGCCCAGCCGCAGCGCAAGGGCGCCTGCTGCGCCGGGTCCGACATCTATGACGCCCGGCGCGTGGCGGAAAATCTGGGCATCCCGCATTATGTGCTCGATTATGAAAGCCGCTTCCGCAAGGCGGTGATCGAGAGTTTCGCGGGCAGCTACGCCCAGGGCGAGACGCCCATTCCCTGCGTGTCGTGCAATCAGAAGGTCAAGTTCGCCGATCTGCTGGACACCGCGCGCGAGCTGGGGGCGGAGGCGATGGCCACCGGCCATTATGTGCGCCGTGTCGAAGGGGCGACAGGCGCGCAGCTTCATGCCGCCGCCGACGCCGTGCGTGACCAGAGCTATTTCCTGTTCGCCACCACCCAGGCGCAACTGGATTTCCTGCGCTTTCCGCTGGGCGAGATGGAAAAGCCGCAGGTGCGCGCCATCGCCGCCGAACTGGGGCTGGTCAATGCCGCCAAGCCCGACAGCCAGGACATCTGCTTCGTGCCGCAGGGGCGCTACACCGGCATCGTCAACAAATTCCGCCCCGATGCCGCGCGCGCGGGCGACATTGTCGATGAGAGCGGCGCGGTGCTGGGCCGCCATGACGGCATCGCCCATTTCACGGTGGGCCAGCGCAAGGGCCTGGGCCTGTCGGGCCATGCCCAGCCGCTGTTCGTGCTGCGGCTGGACCCGGTGAATGCCCGCGTGGTGGTGGGACCGCGCGAAAGCCTGGGCGCTTCCACCATCACCCTGCGCGATGTGAACTGGCTGGCGGGCAGCGACGCGCCGTTCGCCTGCCGGGTCAAGGTGCGTTCCATGCGGCCGCCGGTGGCCGCCACCGTCACGCCGCTGGCGGACGGCGCGGCGCGGGTGGAACTGGCCGCGCCCGAGGACGCCATCGCGCCCGGCCAGGCCTGCGTCTTTTACGAAGAGGGCGGCAGCCGGGTGCTGGGCGGCGGCTGGATCACGGCGCAAGCCCTCACCCAGGCGGCCTGACAGGCCAGGCTTACGCATGGTTTTTGGCGCTTTTTCCGGCTTATCTTGACAGGGCGGGACGCCCATCCTACATCCCGCGCCCGGGCCTCCTAAGGGGTCCGCACCCCGGTTTGGCAGCGTAGCTCAGTGGTAGAGTAGGGGAATCATAATCCTTTGGTCGCAGGTTCAAATCCTGCCGCTGCTACCAACCGGTTCTCTCTTTCGAGGCTGTTTTCGTGACCGCCGCTCCCACCCTTGCCGATATCCGGCGCGCCGCCGCCGCCATCCTGCCCGCGCTGGTGCGCACGCCCACGCGCCATTCGCGCACCCTGTCGGGCATCGCCGGCTGCGAGGTCTGGCTGAAATTCGAGAACCGCCAGTTCACCGCCTCCTTCAAGGAGCGCGGCGCGCTGAACCGGCTGCTGGCGTTGAGCGACGCGGAAAGACAGCGCGGCGTGGCGGCGATGAGCGCGGGCAACCATGCCCAGGGCGTCGCCTATCATGCCGGGCGGCTGGGCATTCCCGCCACCATCGTGATGCCCGAGGCCACGCCCTTCAACAAGGTCAAGCATACCCGCGATTTCGGCGCCACCGTGATCCTGCACGGCAAGGATCTGATCGAGGCCGATGCCGAGGCGCGCCGCATCGCCGCCGGACAGGGCCTGACCTTCATCCATCCCTATGACGATCCGCTGGTGATCGCGGGTCAGGGCACCCTGGTGCTGGAGATGCTGGAGGATGTGCCGCATCTGGAGGCGCTGATCGTGCCCATCGGCGGCGGCGGGCTGATCTCCGGCTGCGCCATCGCCGCCAAGGGCCTCAAGTCCTCCATTGAAGTCTATGGCGCGCAGACCGAGCTGTATCCGGCGATGTATGATCTGGTGAAGGGCCTGCCGGTGCCCAAACCGCGCATCGCCCCCCAGACCATCGCCGAAGGCATCGCGGTCAAGCAGCCGGGGGCGCTGACCACCGCCATCGTCAAGGAACTGGTGACCGACATCTTCG
>CALDFO010000172.1 GCA_937942205.1 uncultured Alphaproteobacteria bacterium | reverse complement strand
GAACGCCGCCGCCGATGCCGAAAAAGCCGGAAAAGGCTCCGGTGCCGAAGCCATAACCGATCACCTTGGCGATATTGTCGCGGTTGCACTGCGCCCCTTCGATGCCTTCCTGATCGCGCCCGCGAAACATCAGGATGGCGACCGCGACCATCAGCAGCGCGAACAGCAGCAGAAGCTGGCGGCCGTCCATGTTCTTGCCCACGGTCGATCCGCCCAGCGCCCCGGCCACGCCCGCCGCGGCATAGATGCCGCCGCAGCGCCAGTTCACCGTGTGGGCGCGGGCATGGCTCCACAATCCGGCCAGCGCGTTGGCGGCCACGGCCAGGGCGCTGGTGCCGATCGCCTGATGCGGTTCCTTCAGGCCCACGAAATAAAGCAGCAGCGGCACCGCCAGGATCGAGCCGCCGCCGCCCACCAGCCCCAACACGAAGCCGACCAGCGCGCCGGACACGCCGCCGAACCCGTATTGCAGCGGCGTCAGCTCCACCGCGTCAGTCCGTCCGCTGTGAGTCCGCCATCTGGGCGAGACAGACGGAGCGGTTGCCGGAGCGGCAGAAGGCCAGCACCGGGCCGGGCAGGGCAGCCAGGGCGCGCGCCATGGCCTGGGCATCGTCCGGTGTTTCCGTGCCGGGGCATACCGGTACATGCGCGAAGCCCAGCCCGGCGGCCGCGGCCGCCGCCGCGATCTCCGCCGCCGGCGGCTGGCCGGGATCCTCGCCATCGGGGCGGTTGCAGATGATGGCGCGAAAGCCCTTGGCGGCGATCTCATCCATGTCGGCGGGTAGAATTTGCGTCGAAACGCTGAAGCCCTGGTGGATGGTGCGGATATTCATTGCCGTCTCCTGCCGCGATGCGGTCAACGTAGGGTGAAGCGATGCAGCGCCATGCCGCTCAGCATGGCCGCCACGAAGACCAGCGCCGGGATGGGCGCCAGCGCCAGACCGGCGACGGCCGGGCCCGGACACAGGCCCGCCACGCCCCAGCCCGCGCCGAACAGCAGCGCGCCCAGCGCCAGTCTGCGATCGGGGTGGTCGGCGCCGGGCAGGTCAAAGGCGGGCGCGGCCAGCGGGCGGACCATGCGCCGCCGGAGCCGCCAGGCCAGCGCCATGACCGGCACCGCGCCGATCAGCACGAACGCCAGCGTCGGATCCCAGCGGCCCGCCAGGTCGAGAAAGCCGCGCACCCGCGCCGGATCGGTCATGCCCGACAGCGCCAGGCCGGCGCCGAAGACGAGGCCGGAGAAAAGGGCGGTCAGGGGCGCCGTCGCCGCCATGGTCAGGAACGCGGCCGGGTGGAGATGCCCAGGATGCGATAGAGCGGGCAGAAACTGATCAGGCTGGTCGCCAGCAGCACCAGCGCGACGACGCCCAGCACCATGGCCAGCGTGCCGCCGATCGCGCCGGCAAGCCAGGCCAGCGCAACGGCCACCACCAGCGCCAGACGCAGCAGGCGATCCAGATTTCCCATATTCTTCATGACGCTCTCCTCGGTTCGGGTTTCAGGACAGGATGACATGCAAGACGGTGGCGGTGGCGAAGCCGCTGGCCATGAACAGCCCAGTGGCGGCCAGCGAGCGTGGCGACAGGCGCGCGATGCCGCAAACGCCATGGCCGCTGGTGCAGCCCGAGCCCAGCCGGGTGCCGAATCCCACCAGCAGGCCGCCCGCGATCAGCGGCCAGAGGGAGACGGGAAACCGCGGCGGCGCCGTCGCGGCCGCCTGGGCGATGACCCAGGCGCCCAGCGGCAATCCCAGGATGAAGGCGATGGCGAGGCCGCGCGGCGCGCCCTGT
>CALDFO010000171.1 GCA_937942205.1 uncultured Alphaproteobacteria bacterium | reverse complement strand
AAATGCGAAAGCCATGACTCATATCCGCGCGCGCTCTATAGTCGGCGCGACCAAGCTGGGGAGCACTTGCCGATGCCGACGCGCGATACGATGCACAAACAGACCTTGCTGAAACGATGGCTGCTGGGGGCTTCGCTCGCCGCCCTCACCGCCTCGGGCGCCAGCGCCGCCACCGCCACGCGCGGCGATTTCGGCACCCTGGCCGACGGCACCAAGGTCGAGGCGGTGACCCTGTCCAACGGCGCGGGCATGACCGCCCGGATCATGACCCTGGGCGCCACCCTCCAGTCGCTGGTCGTGCCCGACAAGGCGGGCCGCAAGGAGGATGTGGTGCTGGGCTATGACACGGCCCGCGAATATCTGGCCCGGCCCAATTATTTCGGCGTCTCGGTGGGCCGCTATGCCAACCGCATCGCCAAGGGGAAATTTACGCTGGACGGCAAGAGCTATGCCCTGGCCACCAATGACGGTCCCAATTCGCTGCATGGCGGCCTCAAGGGCTTCGACAAGCGGATGTGGAAGATCGACTCCGTGACCAGCGGGCCGGACGCCAGGGTGGTGCTGAGCTATGTCAGCGCCGACGGCGAGGAGGGCTTTCCCGGCGAGATGAAAGTCACCGCCACCTATACCCTGACGGAGCGAAACGAACTGAAGCTGGAATATCGCGCCACCACCAGCAAGCCCACGGTGGTGAACCTGACCAACCATGCCTATTTCAACCTGTCGGGCAACGATGCCCGCGACGTGATGGGCAATCTGGTGACCCTGAACGCCGACCGTTTCACCCCGGTGGACGCCACCCTGATCCCCACCGGCGAGCGCCGCGCCGTGGCGGGCACGCCGTTCGACTTCCGCAAACCCATAGCGGTGGGAACGCGCATCCGCGACGCCCGCGACCAGCAGATCCGCTATGGCCGCGGCTATGACCACAACTATATCGTCAATGGCGCGGCGGGCACGCTGCGGCTGGCGGCGGTGGTGGAAGAGCCGGTCTCCGGCCGGGTGATGGAGGTGCGCGTCACCGCGCCGGGCATCCAGTTCTATACCGGCAACTTCATGGACGGCACATACTTCGGCAAGGGCCAGCGTGCCTATCGCCAGGGCGACGCCATCTGCCTGGAGCCAGGCACCTTTCCCGATGCGCCCAACCATCCCGACTTTCCCTCGGCGCGGCTGGACCCCGGCAAGACTTATGTGAACACCATGGTCTATGCTTTCCGCACCAAGTAGGATGCGGCGGACACAATGAAAAAGGCCGGTCTTGCGACCGGCCTTTGGTGCGTCAGGGAAACGATTGCTTCCCTCCTGCGCTCCGTCCGGCTGTGCCCGCTTACCATTTGCAATCAGACTTCCAGTTTACCGCGCCGGCTTGGCGCAACCGCATCAAGTCATCTTCTATTAGGTAGGTCTTGGCCACATCCTTCGGGATGCATAGTCCGCTATCAGCATAATCCCATCCTAGCGTCTGAAACCTGCCGTTCAGTGCCGTCTTCAGGACAACATACAGTCCCCGGCCACGATATACGTTCCGCGCAGGCATGGAGGCCATTGCCAATTCAACCTCCATGGAAGGCGAGACCGGATGGCCAATCAGCGGCTTGAGATCGCTCAGCCGCACTTTAAACAAGGCCCCTACGATTACGTCCTCACCCTGCGGTACGATCTCTCTGTCATATTTGATGGATTGAACGTTGCCGCTTAATAGAACCAAATCTTGAGGCTGTGCCTTATCTATCGGGAGACAAGTTCCAAGGATTGCCATCACAGCCAAAATAGCCGTGGCACGGATATCCCCTCCCATCATTTACCTCTATCGGCTTATTTTATTCCACCGCCACCACCACCAGTGCCTTGGACGGCAGGTCCATGGTCAGCGTGCCGCCATTGCCGGCGGCAAACGGCATCGGCTTGACGGCATCGGGCCGGTCGAAACTGTTGTGACTGTCCATCGCCGGGCCGGTCAGGATCAGGCCCCGGGCGCGGCCGGTCAGCCCGGTCGCCACCCGCGCGGAACGGTGCGGATCGTTGTTGAGCAGCGCCAGATAGAGCTTGCCGTCCTTGCCGCGCGCCGCCGAGACATCCACCATCGCCATGCTGTGGCCGCCAAAGCTGTATTGCGGCCCCGTCACCCGCGCCGGATAGGGCACCGCCTCCATGAAGGGCTGGTACATGGCGAAGACGTGATAGGTCGGCGTCAGGATCATCTTCTCCTTGTCGGTGAGGATGATGGCCTGCAGCACGTTTATCATCTGGGCGATGTTGGCCATCTTCACCCGGTCGGTATGCCGGTGAAAGATGTTCAGCGTCAGCGCCGCCACATGCACATCGCGCAGCGTGTTCTGCTGGTAGAGGAAGCCCGGCGTGCTGCCCGGCTCCGGATCGTACCAGGAGCCCCACTCATCCACATAGAGCGCGACCTTCTTCTGCGGATCATACTTGTCCATCACCTGCTTGGTTTCGGCGATCAGGCTTTCCATCCGTAGCGCCAGTTCCAGCTCGTCGGCCCATTTCTCCTCGCTGAAGCCGGTGGCGGGACCGCGGGCACGGCCGGTGGGCATGGCGTAGTAATGGAAGCTCAGGGCATCCATCTTGCCACCGAACTTCATCATCGCCTCGGTGAAGGCTTTGTGGTCCCAGGTCGTATTGCCGGTGGAGCCGCTGGCGACCTTGACCATGCCCATCGCCTTGGGCGCGTTCACAAAGGTGGAATAGCGGGCATTGATGTCGGCGGCATATTCGGGGCGCATGTTGCCGCCGCAGCCCCAGGTTTCGTTGCCGATGCCGAAGAATTTGAGGGTCCAGGGCTTGTCGCGGCCGTTGCGCCGCCGCTCCTGCGCCAGCGAGGCCTGCTCGTCCGAGGTGATATATTCGACCCACTGGTTCATGGCATAGGGCGACAGCGACCCGACATTGCCGCTGACATAGGCGTCGGCCCCGATCAGCTCGGCGAAATCCATGAACTCATGGGTGCCGAAGCGGTTGTCGTCGGTCACCCCGCCCCAATGAACATTGATGCGGGTGGGCCGCTGGGCGCGCGGGCCGATGCCGTCGCGCCAGTCATACAGGTCGGCGAAACAGCCGCCCGGCCAGCGCACCACCGGCACATGAATCTTCTTCAGGGCGTTGACGACATCGCTGCGGTAGCCCCGGATGTTGGGGATCGTGCTGTCCTCGCCCACCCAGATGCCTTCATAGATGCCGCGCCCCAGATGCTCGGCAAAGTGACCATAGATGTAGCGGCTGATGGGCGCGCCGGGCCGGGCGGTATCCACCGCCAGCGTCACCTGGACCGGTGCCTGTGCCACGGCGGATGCCGGAAGCGCCAGCAGCAGCGCCGCGCCGATGATGTGCCTGAACATGCCCCACCCCGATTATGCCCCGCAAAGAGGCTAGCGGAGAAAAGCGCCCGCAACCAGCCTTCCCCTCCGGGCTTCCGGCGGCGCGCTAGAGCGGGTTCTTTTCCAGAATCTTCCGGACGACATCCAGGGCGATCCTGCGCCGCTCGGCGCGCGGTATGAGGGGATAGCCGGGATGGTTGAGCGGATCGTGCATGACCGGCGGCGTGACCGCGACAAAGAAATCGCCCTTGCGGACCGAAAGGATGGCGTTCACTCCCCACATCGCCTCGTCGCCCAGCGCCGGCGGCACGCTCTTGTCCTCCTGCAGCATCGCGCCGACATCCGCGCCGGTCCGTCCCTTGCCGCTGACGGCATTGCCCATGCCGGCCATCACCTTGGCGGACCTGCGGACGACCTCCATCTGTTTGACGCCATCGCCCGCATGAATCGTGACCTGGACGCCATCATCCGGGTCAGCCTCATAGACACAGGTATCGCCGGACGCGGTGGCGCGAATGACCGCATCCGTCGTGATCGCCGTCACCTCGCCCGGCGTGATGTAGGCGCAAGGATCGACCTTGCGGGCAACCCCGGCAGAGGCCGCGGCTTTGCCGGCAGGCTGGCGGTCACGGTCTTCGCCGTCGCAACCCGACAGCAGGATACCCGCCAAGACCGCCACGCCGATGCCCGGTCCGCGAAAATGGCGCCACGGCTTCCTCATGGCGATCCCTCAATCACACCCGGTCCGAAAAACAGCGGCCCATCCGGCTGTTCGGCCACGCCATCCGGCTGTTCGGCCACGAAGGTAAAATCGTCCGCCGGCGCCAGCGACAGGAGTGTGGCGCCGTTGGCCGCCTGCAGATTCAGCCGCCCGGCGGTGAAGCGCCACTGCGCCCAGGCTTTTGTTTTCCATTTCATCGGGCAGGCGCCTGCCTGTTCCAGGCGTCCGGCCGCCGCCGACCGGGCGCTGACGGCGAATCCGCAAGGCGAACGATTGTTCGGGCCGCTGAGAGCGAAGGTGCCGTCGAGCAACGCCTGGCGGGATTTCGGCCTGGGCGGCGCACCGCGATCCAGGGAGACTTGCCGCCCATCGGTCAGGACACCGCCATAGCCGCCGTCCGGGCGGCGGGCCAGCTTCAGCACCGTGTGGCGAAGCGGGTCGATCAGCACCACACCGCCGTCGCGCAGGGTCCAGGCCGCCACCTCCTCCAACGGGAAATTGCGGCGGCAGGTGGCCGAAACGTCAATGGACGCGCCCCCGATCGCCCCGTCCGCGCCCAGGCTCAGGCGGCAATAGGGATCGCCATCGCTGACGCCGGAGAGCGTCCAGGCCCCGGCCATGGGCTTCGCCCAGGGCAGCGGCGCGTCGGCGGCGCGGGCGGCGCTTCCCGGCAATGCCGACAGGACCAGCACGGCCGCGCCGATGATCGTTCCTTTCATGGCGCGCTCCTCATGGCGTGCTCTTCATGGCGTGCTCTTCATCGCGTGCTCTGGCCTATTGCAACACCAGTTCGACGCGCCGGTTCTTGGAACGGCCCGCCTCGTCCGCGTTGGACGCGGTGGGCGACAGCGGCCCGACGCCACGGGCGGCGATCCGCGACGCTGGCACGCCGCGTTTCACCAGCGCCTCCGCCACCGCTTTGGCGCGCCGGTCCGACAGGCCCAGATTGTAATCCAGCGCGCCTTGATTGTCGGTATGGCCGACCACATAGACCTTGGCCGCATTGCCGCGCAGATATTTCACCATCTCGGCCAATTGGGGTTCGGACTGCGGCTTCAGCACCGCCTGGTCGGTATCGAACAGAAGACCATAGAGCGCCACCGCCCCGCCGCTGCGCAGGGTCGCGGCGATGCTGTCGCTGCCGATGGTTTCGATCCGTGTTTCCATCGCCTTGGGCTCGATGACCTCGACCAGGGCCGTCACCCGTTCATTCAGCGCGCGCGACACATCGCCAAAGGTTCCGCCCTGATTCAGCGCGACATAGAGGCCGACATAGGCGGCCTGCGGCCCCTCGCCCTTGCGCAGCAGGGCATAGCGGATGTCCCGGGCGCCGTCGAAGACGCTCTGGGCGAACCGGCCGCGGTCGCCGGTGACGGCGCCGCCCCCGACCTGGCTCGCCTTGTTGCCCCAGTGATACTTCAGCTCCTTGAAGGGCTCGCCGCAGCCCTCGGCGCCGGCGCATTGGAACGCCGTCACGAAGCCCTGGTCCTGAAGATGTGTCTGGAAGTTACGGAACACCTCCAGGGACGAGCGGCCGGGCTGGGTCACATAAACCGTCCGGGTCAGCCGCCCCTCCGCGCGAACGGTGCTGCTGAAACGCTTGCCGCCCGCGCTTTGGGCCTTGCCCGCGGGAAAGTTGAATTCGTCGAACGCCGCCACGCTCTGGAGCAGAATGGCCGAGCCGGCATAGCGGCCGGTCCAGGGGTGATCCTTCGCACCGGTGAAATCCTGGGCCAGAAGCGGTCCATAAGGGGCGGTCTGGGCCCGGGCGGGCGCCTGCCAGGCAACACCCAAGACAAGGCAGGCCGCGAACCCAAGGCCGGCGGCCGATCCGATCCGACGCGGGCCAGGCTGTCCGTCGATCCCCGCACGGCATCCTGCCCGCTTCCCGATCTTCAAATCCGCGATCCCCCGTTCCCTGCCGGGGATCGAGGCTAGGGCGCGCGCCCGGCGGCCGTCTTGAACGAACCGGACATGCCTAGCTCCAAAGCGCCAGCGGCCGGATCGCGCCCGCCCGGCGGCGGCCGGTCATCGTCGCGGCGGTTTCCGCGGCCTGGCCCTGTACGAAAACACCGGGTGTGACACCGATGAAGCGGCGGAAATCCC
>CALDFO010000170.1 GCA_937942205.1 uncultured Alphaproteobacteria bacterium | reverse complement strand
GTTCCTCGCAGACCCGCCGGTTCTGGCGGGCATGGATCAAAGTCGGCAGGCCGTCACGCGTGGCGAGGATGCCGCAATGCCGGGCTGGCCCGCCGTGTCCCATGCGGAACAGCACGACATCGCCCGGCATCCCGTCCGCCGGTGCGACCGGCGACAGATGCCGCGCCAGCGCGTCGCGCAGCGGCTCGGCACCGCCGCCTTCCGCCCAGTCGGGCGCATAGGGCGGCACCGCTTCCGGCTCCGCGCCCCGCAGCTCGCGCCACACCCCGCGCAACAAGCCCAGGCAGTCGCAGCCCACGCCCTTCAAGCTGGCCTGGTGCAGATAGGGCGTGCCGATCCAGCCGCGCGCCGTCTCCACGATCTCAATTGCCATAGCGGCTGCCGCCATCCAGCGCCTGACCTGTCCCCGGCGTCGCGATCACCGCGTCATTGCCGGGCATGAAGGGAAAACCGCGAAAGTTCACGGCATTGCCGAAGCGCGCCTTGCAGGTGGAAAACTGCTTGTCGCAGCCGGGCGTCACCGTGAAGCCGTCGCCGGACCTCACGGGTTCGGGCATCGCCTGCCACAATTCGATATGGACCGCGCCACCGCTGCGCACATGCGCCTTGATCTCCATGGCGCAGCCGTCATTGCCGCCGGAGGTAAAGACAAGACGCCCGCCTGTGAAATCCCCCGCCGCGAAACCGTCCAGCCCATCGGCGGCGAAACGCCGGGCGTCCACCGCCACCGTCACCGTGCCCGCCTGCGCCGTCACCGCCAGCCCGCAGCGGGCATCGCCCAGCGCAGCATCGCACAGATGCCCGAACACCCGGCCCACCGGCTGGGTCAGCGCCTGGGCCAGCCCCCGTATCTCGGCCTGGAAACTCTTGCCGCTGCGCGTCCCCTCGCCCAGCGTCCCGCTGCGCATCAGCACGCGCTGGCCGACAGCGGTCCAGTTGACGCGCCAGATTTCGATGGCGGCATTGTCATACCGCCCCGCCGCCAGGTCGTCCTCGTTGAGCGCGGCGGCC
>CALDFO010000169.1 GCA_937942205.1 uncultured Alphaproteobacteria bacterium | reverse complement strand
ATACGAGATAAGCTAGTGACTGGAGTTCAGACGTGTGCTCTTCCGATCTGTCCAGATCGGTACCCATGGACAGCACGCGCACCTCGTCGCCGTATTTTTCGCCGAACAGCGCCTCGGCGCCCGCCGCGATGGCCTGGTCGGTGGGCAAGAGACGGGTGGAGGTATCGGAGTTCTGGCGGATCACCGCGTTGACCTGGGCCTCGATCTTTTCCAGTTCCTCCGGCGAAACCGGCTTGGGATGGGAGAAGTCGAAGCGCAGCCGTTCCGCCGTCACCAGCGAACCCTTCTGGCTGACATGGCTGCCCAGCACGCGCTTGAGCGCGGCGTGCAGCAGATGGGTGGCGCTGTGATTGGCGCGGGTGGCGCGGCGGCGCTCGGTATCCACCTTCAGATCCACCGCATCGCCGGGGGCGAAACTACCTTCGGTGATCCGCACGCTGTGGACATGCAGCGCCCCCAGTTTCTTCTGGGTGTCGGTGACCTGGCCCTTGGCCTTGGCCGCGTTCATATGGCCCTGGTCGCCGGCCTGGCCGCCGCTTTCGCCATAGAAGGGCGTCTGGTTGGTGACGATCTCCACCGCCTCGCCCTTGCCGGCGGCCATCACCCGGCCGCCATCCTTGAACATGGCCAGGATCACGCCTTCGGCGGCCTCGGTATCATAGCCCAGGAATTCGGTGCGGCCGACTTCATCCAGCACCGCGAACCATTGCGCTTCACTGGCGGCCTCGCCCGAACCGGACCAGGAGGCGCGGGCCTCGGCCTTCTGCTTCTGCATCGCCGCCGCGAAACCGTCCGTATCCACGCTGACGCCACGGGCGCGCAAGGATTCCTCGGTCAGGTCGAGCGGGAAGCCGTAGGTGTCATACAGCTTGAAGGCGACCTCGCCCTGAAGGCGGTCGCCCTTTTTCAGGTCCACACTGGCTTCGTCCAGCAGCTTGAGGCCGCGCGCCAAGGTTTCGCGGAAACGGATTTCCTCCAGCTTGAGGGTTTCGGCGATCAGCGCCTCGCTGGTCTTGAGCTGGGGATAGGCGCTGCCCATCTCGGCCACCAGCGCGGGCACCAGCCGGTACATCAGGGGATCCTTGGTGCCCAGCAGATGGGCATGGCGCATGGCGCGGCGCATGATGCGGCGCAGGACATAGCCGCGCCCCTCATTCGAGGGCAGCACGCCATCGGCGATCAGGAAAGAGGTGGCGCGCAGGTGATCGGCGATGATGCGGTGGCTGAAGACCGCCTCGCCCTGGCTCTTCACGCCGCTGGCCGATTCGCTGGCCGCGATCAGATGGCGGAACAGGTCCACATCGTAATTGTTGGTGACGCCCTGCAGGATGGCGGCGATGCGCTCCAGCCCCATGCCGGTGTCGATCGAGGGCCGGGGCAGGTCCAGGCGGGTGTTCTCGTCCACCTGCTCGAACTGCATGAAGACCAGATTCCAGAATTCCAGGAAACGGTCGCCATCCTCGTCCGGCGAACCGGGCGGGCCGCCCGCCACCGACGGGCCCTGATCGAAGAAGATTTCGGAACAGAAGCCGCAAGGGCCCGTGGGGCCCATCGCCCATAGGTTGGACTCATGGCCGATGATGCGGTCGTCGGAAAAGCCCGCGATCTTCTTCCACAGGGCGCGGGCCTGTTCGTCGCCGGGATGAACCGTGACCAGCAGCTTGTCCTGGGGCAGGCCGATCACCTTGGCGGTGAAATCCCAGGCATAGGTGATGGCTTCTTCCTTGAAGTAATCGCCGAAGGAGAAGTTGCCCAGCATCTCGAAGAAGGTGTGGTGGCGCGCGGTGTAGCCGACGTTTTCCAGGTCGTTGTGCTTGCCGCCGGCG
>CALDFO010000168.1 GCA_937942205.1 uncultured Alphaproteobacteria bacterium | reverse complement strand
GATCCAGCGCCGGGATATCCGCTACCCGCCTCTCCTCGATCCAGCCGCGCTTCCACAGCGCGCCGTCATGATCGGCGATCAGCTCGCCATCCAGTTCCTGCCGTCCCAGGGTGCTGGCGCCATAGCGCGCCTGCATGAAATCGTAAAAGCCGTCCGCCAGGTTGGCCTGGTTGTCGGCGGTGCGGCTGCGCGTCACCGCCACATCGGGCGAATCCAGCAGCGCCTTCAATGCCGGAATGTTGCGCGGCGTGGTGGTCAGCAGCATGCGCGGATCGGCTCCCAGCCGCAGCGTCATCAGCGCCATGTCCAGCGCCTCTTGCGGATCGCGCCATTTGGCGAACTCGTCGCCCCATACCCCGTCGAACTGATGGCCGCGGAAACTGTCCGGCTCCTCCGCCGACAGCAGCGTCGCGGTCGCACCGGACGGCCAGCGCACCAGATTGTTGGAGGGCTGGAAATCCAGTCCTTCCACCACGTTCAACAAACCCGATTCCCCTTCCACCATCACGGCGCGGACATCACGCATGGTCGCGCCCACCAGGCCGATACGGGCCATGCGGCCCTCCCGCACCTGTTCGGCCAGCCATTCGGCGCCGCTGCGGGTTTTTCCCGCGCCGCGCCCGCCCAGGAACAGCCAGATGCGCCAATCGCCCGGCGGCGGCAGCTGCGCGTCGCGCGCCCAGAACCGCCAGCCGTCCAGCGTCCGTGCGTCAGCCGCGCTGAGGCTTTCCAGCACCGCCCGCCTTTGCGGCGGCGGCAAGGCGTTTATCCAATCGGCGCTCCAACGCCGTTCGGGCCTGTCCGTCATGGGGGGTAATCTTCTTCTCGCGCACGGCGGCGCGTTCGCGTTCCAGTTTCGACAGCCGTTCCAGGGTGCGTTCCAGCGCCGCCAGGGTGCGGGCATCGGCGGCGCGGCTGCGGGCGTCGCCGCCCTCCTCCGCCTGGGCGATGGCCGCAAGCTGCTGTTCCAGGGTGGTCATCAGTCGTTTCACCATTGTGTCCAGCCACTCCGTTTTGGGGGCGGTTTCGGGGGCCGCCGGGGTCTGTCCCGCCATGTCATGATCCTGTGAAGTCCCCGCAATGCGCGCACCGGTCCAGCCTCCCCGGCGCGCAAGCGCATGAACAGGGAGGGGCCCGTAGCACCGGTCAGGTGCGAAGGGCGGAGGGGGAAGGCGCAATCCGGGGAATGGTCGTGATGTAAGGTTCATCTGCGCGCCCGGTCAATGGCTTGGCACGATTTCCATCGCCT
>CALDFO010000167.1 GCA_937942205.1 uncultured Alphaproteobacteria bacterium | reverse complement strand
CAGCGCGATGTCCACATACTTCAGGTTGCCCGCCAGCTGGGTGTCGGTGACGGCCGGGCCCATCTGGGTGGTGGGATCCAGCGCGTCGCCGACCTTCAGCGCCTTGGCGCGCTCGGCGACGGCGGCGACGAAACGGTCATGAATGCCTTCCTGCACGAACACGCGCGACGAGGCGGTGCAGCGCTGGCCGGTGGCGAAATAGCCGCCATCCACCGCGATCTGCACGGCGCGGTCGAATTCCGCGTCGTCCATCACCACCAGCGGATTCTTACCGCCCATTTCCATCTGCACGCGGGCCTGGCGGGCCACGGCGGCGGCCGCCACCTTGGCGCCGACGCCCTGGCTGCCGGTGAAGGAAACGCCGTTGACGCCCGGATGCTTGGAAATCGCATCGCCGACGATGCCGCGGCCCAGCACCATATTGAAGACGCCGGCCGGGGCGCCCGCTTCATGGATGATCGCGGCCAGGGCATGGGCGGTGGCGGGGGTGGGATTGGCGGGCTTGAGCACCACCGTATTGCCGAAGGCCAGCGCCGGGGCCGCCTTCCAGGCGGGAATGGCGATGGGGAAATTCCAGGGCGTGATCAGGCCATACACGCCCACCGCCTCGCGATAGGTCTGGACTTCCACGCCGGGGCGGGTGGATTCCAGGTTCTGGCCGTGGCGGCGCAGGGCTTCGCCCGCGAAATACTTGAAGATGCGGGCGGCGCGGGCGGTTTCGCCGATGGCTTCCGGCAGGGTCTTGCCTTCCTCGCGCGCCAGCAGCTTACCGATGGCTTCCTTGCGCTCCATGATCAGCTGACCGGCCTTGTCCAGCACATCGGCGCGGACTTCCGGGCTGGCGCTGGCCCAGCCGGGCTGGGCGGCCTGGGCGGCCTCGACGGCCTTGTTGACGTCTTCGGGGCTGCCGTCGGGGAACTTGGCGACGACCTCGGCGGTGTTGGAGGGGTTGATGCTTTCGAGCGCGCCGGGGGCGGCAACCTGCTTGCCGCCGATGAAATGTGTCAGGGTCTCGGTCATCAAAAATCTCCTGGAAAAGAGGGGGAAAATGGCTGGTGGGTATTTAAGGCTTCGGGCCCTCCAATCCAACCCAAAAACCGCATCCCGCCAAAAACCGCATCCCGGAGGTGCGGCCCCAACATAGGCCAGGATATGGGTCGAAAGGCCCCGAAAGCCGGATATCAGGCCTTGAGCAGGCCGCGTTTCAAAAGGTTCTTCATCAGGTCGGCGATGCCGAAATTCCAGGGCGGGGCGGCCTTGGAGCTGGTGACCCGGTTTTCCAGCACACCCAGCCTGGGCGTGGAAATCCGCACCACATCACCCTCCTTGTGGGTGAAGCCCAGACCCTTGACGTCGCGGTCCTGGGTGGGGGCGAACAGGGTGCCCAGGAACAGGACAAAACCGTCGGGATACTGATGCTCCTTGATGGTCTGAGCCACCAGGTCCAGGGGATCGCGGCTGATCTGGTCCATGGTGGAGCGGCCTTCCAGCCGGTAATTGTCGGCGCCCACGATCTCCAATTCGACCACCGCGTTGCGCACATCGTCCATGGTGAACTTGCCGTCGAACATGCGCACGAACGGTCCCAGCGCGGTGGAGGCGTTGTTGTCCTTGGCCTTGCCCAGCAGCAGGGCGCTGCGGCCCTCATAGTCGCGCAGGTTGACGTCGTTGCCCAGAGTGGCGCCCACCGCCTTGCCGGCCCGGTCCACCACCACCACGATTTCCGGCTCGGGGTTGTTCCAGGTCGAGGTCGAACGCACGCCGATAAACTCGCCCCAGCCCACCGCCGACAGCGGCGGGGCCTTGGTGAAAACCTCGGCGTCGGGTCCGATGGCGACTTCCAGATACTGCGACCACATGCCGTCGGCGATCAGCGTTTCCTTCAGCTTCATCGCCTCGGGCGAGCCGGGCACCACCGACTTGATGTCGGTGCCGATGCGCGCCGCCAGTTCGGCGCGGATTTCCTGGGCGCGGCCCGGCACGCCCTTGGCGCGTTCCTCGATCACCCGCTCGATCGCCGAGACGGCAAAGGTCACGCCACAAGCCTTGACGCATTGCAGGTCCACGGGCGCCAGCAGCCGGGCCTTGCCAGAGGCGCCGCTCCAGGCCGTCACCAGGCCCAGGTCGTTGATGTCGCCCAGGTCCTTGCCGCCAAAATTGTCCGGCGGAACGCCGTTCCAGTTCTCGAGCAACTGGGCCACAGTCGGCGCGACAGCCGACACGTCGAACACCCGTCCCTCCTTCACCACCACCGGCGTCGGGCCTTCGCCCAGGTCGAGGCGGCCCACCAGGACGGCATCGCGCCAGTCTTCGGGCAGGGGAAATCGGGAAGCGGTGTTCGACATGACAGGCGGTCTCTTACAGTTCGAGTTTCAGGACGTTGCGGATGTAGTTGGCGGTGATGCGCGCGCTTTCCATGGGCGGGCGCCAGGGCGAGGTGTCCAGTTCGACATTGAGATGACCGCGCCAGTTGATCGATTTCAGATAGGCCATGATGGCGGGGAAATCCACACCGCCCTCGCCCATGGGATAGAAATACGGGTCGTTCATCATGTCGCGGGCCGGCGAAGGCACATCCTTGGTACCGCCCAGATCCTTCTTGGCGGTGTCCTTGAAGTGGAATTCGATGACGCGATGGCCCAGCTTCTTGGCCAGCGCCACCGGGTCCATGCCCGCCATGGTGATATGGCCGGTGTCCAGGATCAAACCCACATTCTCCGGCCGGGTATTCTCCATGAGGTACATGGTCTCATGCTCGTTCTGGATCTGGCTGCCCAGATGCGGATGGATGCCGAAGGTCATCCCCAGCTCCTCGCGGATGCGCTTGCCCAGCAGGTCCAGGGTGATCGCGATCTCCTTGAGATCCTCGTTGGGCGTGCCGTTCGGCTGCTTGCGCGGCCCGGCATTGGTCTTCTGGTGATCGCAGCCGAAGCGGCGCGAGAAGCGCGTCATGTTGAAATGGTTGTCCACCACATCCTTGCGCTGCGCCGGATCGTGGAAGGCCACGCTGCCGCCCAGCGCGCCGCCGGTGATGGCGGTGAACTGCGCCCCGATCTCGTACATGCGGTGCTGCAGGGCTTCCCAGCGGTCGGCGTAATAGACCTCGCGCTTGGTCACCTTGACGCTGTCATACTTCCAGCTATAGCCGCCCGGCCAGGTCTTCATGGGCTGCTTGTCGCGCGGCGGCGCGTTCATGCCGTTGGGGGTGGCGCAGAAGGAGGCGCCAAAAATCTCGAAATAGCGGAAGCCGATCTCGCGGCCCTCGCTGATGCCCAGGAAGACGTCGCTTTCCCAGCCGCCGCGCGTGTTGGTGGTGTAGCCGATGCGGAACTGCTGCTGCTGGGCGATCTTGGCCTGCGGCTCCAGCCGGGGCTCGCCGTGATGGGCCGGGCCGGTGGCCTGCGCGTTGGCGGGCAGGACGGTCCGGGCCGCCAGAAGGCCCCCCGCCGCCGCCGTAAGGCCAAACAAACTCCTGCGATCCATCATCCGCTCCCGTTTTTGTGTTTCTTCGCGGGCCTTTGGCTCCCGCGCCGGGCGGCACTCTAGACAAGGTGTCAGCCGGAAGGAAACCAATCCGATGCCGCGTGATCCAAAGACCGGCGCATTATGCCGTATTAATATAAGGGTATTGCGCCGCAACATTTCATTTTGGAAAGGCGCTGCTATAACCGGCCCGTAGCCACGAGGATCACGCCATGCTTTATCCCGGACGTTTCAACGGCCGCACCGCCATCATCACGGGGGGCGCGTCGGGCCTGGGACTGGCGTCGGCCGCGCGCATCACCGCCGAGGGCGGCAAGGTCAGCCTGTGGGACCTCAATCCCGAAGCCCTGGAAAAAGCCCGGAAAACCGTGGGCGCGGCCCATGTCGTGGCGCTGGACATCAGCAACCCGGAGGCGGTGGAGGCCGCCGCCGCCGAGAGCCTCAAGGCGCTGGGCAAGGTGGACATTCTGGTCAACAGCGCCGGCATCACCGGCGCGACGCATACGGTGGTGGGCTATCCCATCGACTCCTGGCGCAAGGTGATGGACGTCAATGTCAACGGCCTGTTCTATTGCTGCCGTTTCGTGGTGCCGATGATGCTGGAAAACGGCTATGGCCGCATCGTCAATATCGCCTCGGTGGCGGGCAAGGAAGGCAATCCCAACGCCAGCGGCTATTCCGCCTCCAAGGCGGCGGTGCTGGGCTTCACCAAGTCGCTGGGCAAGGAATTGGCCAAGAGCAACATCATGGTCAATGCCGTGACGCCGGCCACCTTTGAAAGCCCGATCCTGGACGGCGTGCCCCAGAGCCACATCGACTATATGCGCTCCAAGATTCCCATGGAGCGTTTCGGCACCGCGGACGAAAACGCCGCCGCCGTCTGCTGGCTGGCGAGCGAGGAATGCTCCTTCACCACCGCCGCCACACTCGATACCTCGGGTGGCCGGACCACTTACTGAGTTCGATGGCCGGGCGCGCCGGACGATGGCCCGGCCGCTTGCAGATGGGATCGCACCCGGCTCAGTTCGTCCAGAATCCGCGGCGCGTTCGAGGCGTCGGCGCAGAGCAGCCGCAAGGCCCGCACATGCACGGCGATGGCGTCGCCATGCATGGCTTGCTGCGCCTCCAGCGCCAGCACCAGGTCGCAAAGCCTGCGTCCCGCCTCGGCCAGCCCGTCCAGTCCATACAGGGTCGCCAGGGTAATCAGCTGGTCGGCGGCGCGGCGGATGTCCGGCAGACGGGCGGGCGCCGCCGCCAAATTTTCCAGGGTTTCGATCAGGCCCCCGATCACCGCCAGGGCGGGCGGGCGCTGCGCCTCCAGCCGCCGCTGGCCTTCGATGATGGCCTGGCTGCGCGGCAGGCCGCCGGGCCGTTCCACCAGAGTGGCCAGATATCCGGGCGCGGGAAAGATACGGACGGGTTTTTTCATGTCACGATCCGCATCGGCCGCATCAGATTGTCGATCTCGTCCTGCGACAGATTCGGCTCGGTGGCGGCGCCGATCTCGCTGGACAGGTCGGTGGCGCGCCGCGGCACCCCGCCGGGCGGACCCACCGACTTGAAGCGCCGGTCGGGGCCGGCATAGCTCTCGCATTCCACAAAGGCGCGCGGCGGCCGCGCCACCCAGGCGATACGGTCATACAGCGTCTGGGGCGAGGCGGGCTTTTTCATCACCAGATGCGCCCCTGCATCGCGGAAAGCCGTGACGTTGCCGAAACCCGAATATCCGGTCAGCACCAGGATGGGCAGGAAGCGCGCCGGCGTGACCTGCCGCCGGATCCATTGCACCAGCATCGGCGCGGGCATGTCGGGCAGATCGGCGTCGCACAGGCACAGCGCATAATCGTCCGCCGCGATCCGCTTCTGCGCCTCCCCGCCGCTGGTGGCGACGTCCAGCTTATCCAGGCCCAGCCCGTGCAGCATCTGGGTCACCAGGTTGGCGTCGAAGGTGTCGGCATTCACCAGCAGGGTCCGCACGCCTTTCAGGTTCATGCGGTCGCGCATCACGCATCCCACCAGAATTCGTCATTGCCGGTTTCGGCGGCTTGCGGCGCGCCGGTCAGAGCCGACAGCAGGCGCGCCCGCACATGCGGCAGGGGAATGACGGCGATCGCCGCCGCCATCTCGTCGGCACGGGTCATGCCCCCCGCCAGCCGGGCGATCAGCGCCGCCTGGGCGTCGGCCTGCTGCGCCAGATAGTCGAAATTCTGCAACGCCACCATGGTGCTGGCGGCGCGGGCGTCGGCGCTGACCAGTCCGCCCAGCCCGGCGATCTCGCCCGCCAGGCCGCGGCATTCCCGCGCGATGG
The DNA here is from genome assembly GCA_937942205.1 of uncultured Alphaproteobacteria bacterium. Taxonomy (GTDB): domain Bacteria; phylum Pseudomonadota; class Alphaproteobacteria; order Micropepsales; family Micropepsaceae; genus Rhizomicrobium. The sequence continues at coordinate 12,572 of CALDFO010000167.1, read as the reverse complement.
CGGCAAGCAGGCGCGAGACGTCGCCCGCCGCATCAGAAGAGTTCGACATCGCCCGCCTCCCCTGGCCGCACCGCCGCCAGTTCACGCGCCGCCAGCGCGTCGCCACCCGGCATGGCCAGCTGGCGGGCGCGGCCGCTGACCGGCCAATACTGAATGCGCCGCGCGGCGACGCCGCGCAGATGCCCGCCCACCAGCGGGATGCCTTCGGCCTCCAGGAACGCTTCGGCGAAGGCGGCATTGGCATGACCGATGTCCGACAGGCCCGCCATCACCTTGGCGCCGCCGAACAGCTTGGCTTCCAGCCGGATGCGCGACGCGCCCCGCGCCAGAAGACCGTTGATCAGCATCTCCATGGCATGGACGCCATAACGGGCATCGCCCTGCCCGCCATGCGCCAGCAGGAAATGATTCATGCCGCCCAGCCGCGCCACCGGATCGCGGATGCAGGCGGCGATGCAGGAGCCCAGGATGGTGGTGAGGATTTCTCCGGCATCGCCGCTGACATAGGTTTCGCCCTGCGTCACCTGCACATGCCAGCAGCCGTCCTGCGGATTCAGGAAGCGGCGGGGATCGTCGGCGGCCAGAGCGGCGGTGCGCATCAGGACATCTTCATCAGGATAGGGGTCCGACCACCTGTTCGATCTTCTGCTTGAGGGTCGCCACCGTGAAGGGCTTGACCAGATAGTTGTTGGCGCCGAACTGCACGGCGCGCGCCACCAGCTCCTTGTCGGCGCGCCCGGTCAGCAGGATGAAGGCGATGTTCTTCATGTTGTCGCAGGCCCGCATGGCGCGCAGGAATTCCAGTCCGTCCATGCCGGGCATGTTGAAATCCGAGATCACCATATGGGTGGGCTGGGTCTGGATGCTGGTCCAGGCTTCGGCGGCGCCGGGAAAATCGCGGCTGTGGGTGATTCCGATCTGCTGCAGGCCGGTCCGCACCAGGCTGCGCATGGTGAGCTGGTCGTCCACGACCACGACCTGAAGTTTGGCGGCGTCGGGCATCAGGCGACCTCTCGCGTGGGCACGCGGCACAGCCGCAATATCTCCGGGCCGATCTTCTCCAGCGGCAGCTGGCGCATCACCGCGCCGCACTCCTGGGCGGCGCGCGGCATCCCATAGACGATGGAGGTGGCTTCATCCTGACCGATGGTGTCGGCGCCGTTCGCGCGCAGGGCCGACAGGCCGTTGGCCCCGTCACGGCCCATGCCGGTGAGAATCGCGCCCACGGCGCGCGGCCCGGCACAGGCCGCCACCGCGTGAAACAGCCTGTCCACCGACGGGCGGTGGCCGCTGGTGGCGCCGCCCGCGATCAGGCGGCAGCGCCACTGGCTGCGCCCGGTAATTTCCAGATGCGCCGCACCGCCCGGCGCCAGCCAGACCTGGCCCGGCGACAGCACCGCGCCCTCGGCCGCCTCGGCGACCCGCGGGGCGCACAATTTGTCCAGCCGCGCCGCGAAGGAGGCGGTGAAGCCGGCGGGCATGTGCTGGGTGATGACGGTGGGCGGACAGTCGGCGGGAAAATGCGACAGCACCTCCAGCAGCGCCTCCACCCCGCCGGTGGACGCGCCGATGGCGATGACCCGATGGGCAAAAGGCGCCGTATCCTGCACCGGCGCGGACCGCGGGGCGGCGCGTGGCCGCACCTGGGCGGATGCCGCCGCCTTGACCTTGCGGATCAGCTCGTCGGCCGCGTCGTTCAGGAAGCGGGCGGCGTCCCGCACCGGCTTGGCGAAATAATCCACCGCGCCCATCGCCAGCGCGTCCAGCGTCACCTCGGTGCCGCGCGCCGTCAGGGTGGACACCATCACCACCGGCATGGGCCGCAACCGCATGATCCGGTCCAGGAATTCCAGCCCGTTCATCCCCGGCATTTCGACATCCAGGGTCAGAACATCGGGATTCAGCGCCTTGATCATCTCCCGCGCCACATGCGGTTCGGGCGCCTGGCCCACCACCTCGATGCCGGGATCGCGCGACAGGATCTCACTCAGCAGATGCCGGATAGTGGCGGAATCATCCACGATCAGGACTTTGACCTTGGTCATGCCTGCCTCCGGTAGACGGTTTGGGCGGCCAGCGCGAAGTCGCGCGAGGCGATGCGTTCGGAATGGCCGATATAGAGCGGCGCGCCCGGCGGCAGCAGGGCGGCGAAGCGCGCCCAGATGGCGTCCTGGGTCGGCTGGTCGAAATAGATCATCACATTGCGGCAGAAGATGGCGTCGAACGGCCCGCGCATCGGCCAATCCTTGAGCAGGTTGAGCGGACGGAACCGCACCAGCGCCCGCGCCGCCTCGCCCAGCCGGAAATGCGCGCCGTGATCCTCGATATGGCGGCCCTGCAGCGTCTTGGGAATGTCGGCCAGCCGCGCCGCCGGATACAGCCCCGCCTTGCCCGCCGCCACCATGTTGGGATCCAGGTCGCTGGCCAGGATCAGGACGTCATGCGCGCCCGCATCCGGCATCGCCGCCAGCAGCGCCAGCGCGATGGAATAAGGCTCCTCGCCGGAGGAGCAGGCCGACGACCACAGCCGCACCCGCTGCCCGCGCCGCGCCCGTTCGGCCAGGCGCGGGAGCACCTCGTCCCGCAGGTGATCGAAATGATGCGGCTCGCGGAAAAAGCGGGTGACATTGGTGGTCATGGCCGCGACCAGGGCCTGGCGTTCCGCCGCGTCGCGTTCCACCAGCCCGCAATAGTCGCCGAAACTGGAAAGCCCCCGCGCCCGCACCCGCTTGGACAGGCGCGAATAGACCAGGTTGGCCTTGGCATCGGACAGCACGATGCCGGATTCCGCCCGCACCAGCGCCGCGAGCGTGCGGAAATCGTCCCAGGTGAAGGCGAACTCGCCTGCCACCGCCTGTTCGGAGCGCGCCGCCGGAGCCATCAGGCCGCCTTCGCCTCCCCCACCAGCGAACCGACCAGCCGGTCCATGCCCAGGATGGTGACCAGGCGTTCCGACAGCACCGCGATGCCTTCGACGAATTCGCTCTGCGCCTCCCGCGCCAGTTCCGGCGTGGGCTGGATGTCGCCCGCCGTGACGGTGAGGATGTCGGACACCGCATCCACCAACAGGCCGATGGTGCGATCTGCGGCCTGCACCACCACGATCACATGCTTGGGATTGGCCTGGGTCAGGCCCAGCCCCAGCCGCGCCTTCAGGTCCACCACCGGCAGCACCACCCCGCGCAGGTTGATCACGCCGCGCACATAGTCGGGGGCGTGCGGCAAGGGCGTGGTCTCGGTCCAGCCGCGAATCTCGCGGATGGCCATGATATCCGCCCCGAATTCCTGCGCGCCGGAGCGGAAGGTGATGAACTGGCGGCGCGGGCCCGAAGAATCGTCCTGTCGCTGATGCATGGTCATGTCCCGGTTGGCTGAAGGTCGTTGAGATCGGCGATCCGGTCCCGGCAGCGCGCCACGATGCCGTCCACATCCAGGATCAGGGCGACACGGCCGTCGCCCAGGATGGTGGCCGCCGCGATGCCGCCGATATGGCGGTAATTGTCCTCGAAGCTTTTGATCACCACCTGGCGCTGGCCCAGGATCGCGTCCACCGCCAGGGCCAGGCGCCCGGTGCCCTGGCTTTCCACCAGGATCACCACCCCATCCGATGGCGGCCGGGCGTCCGGCACGTTGAGGATTTCGCCGGTCATCACCAGCGGCACATAGGCGCCGCGCACATTCAGCAGGTTACGCCCCCGCCCGAAAGCCTGGATGTCGGCGGCGCGCGGCTTGAGGCTTTCCACGATATGGGTCAGCGGCAGCACGAAGGTCTGGCCGCCGATGGCCACCACCATGCCGTCCAGCACCGCCAGGGTCAGCGGCAGGGTCAGCGAGAAGCGCGAGCCCTGGCTGGGGCTGTTGCCGATCACGATGCGGCCGCCCAGATCCACGATGTTCCGCCGCACCACATCCATGCCGACGCCGCGCCCGGAAATGTTCGACACTTCCTTGGCGGTGGAAAAGCCCGGCATGAAAATCAGATTGTCGGTTTCCTCGTCCGACAGGGTGGCCCCCGCCGGGATCAGGCCGCGCTCGACCGCCTTCTGGCGCACCCGGGCCCGGTCGATGCCGCGCCCGTCATCGGCCACCTCGATCACGATGCGGCCGCCGCGATGCTCGGCCGACAGGGTAACGGTGCCTTCCTCGGATTTGCCGGCGGCGCGCCGTTCCTCCGGGCTTTCCAGGCCGTGGTCCACCGCGTTGCGGATCATGTGGGTCAAGGGCTCGCCCAGCCGCTCGATCACCGTCTTGTCCACCTCGGTGGCTTCGCCTTCCAGAACCAGATGCACCTTCTTGGCGGTCTGGGCCGCCAGTTCGCGCACCAGGCGCGGCATACGTTGGAACACCGACTTCACCGGCTGGGTGCGGATCGCCATCACGCTGTCCTGCAATTCGCGCAGCAGATGTTCCAGCTCGGCCAGGCCGTTGCCGACCGATGAGGCGCGGGGAATTTTGCACTCGGCCACCCGCTGCGACAGCATCGCCTGGGTGATGACCAGTTCGCCCACCAGGTTGACCAGCCGGTCCACCTTGTCGAGATCCACGCGGATGGTCTGCCGGGACTCACCATCTTTCCTGTCGGGCTTCTCCGGCGCTTTCTCGGCCGGCGGCGCGACCTGCGCCAGCGGCACGATCTGCGGCGCGTCTGCCTCCGGCGGCGCGACCAGAAGGAAAGTCAGCGGCGCGATATCCAGATCGCACTGGCCGGTGACGAAATCGAACACCTCTTCCACCGCGGCGCGCGGGATGTCGCCCGCCAGTGTCATGTCCCAGGCGAAATAGGCCGCCTGGGGCGACAGCGCCTCCAGCGCGGGCAGGGTGGACACATCCGCCGCGACCGTCAGATCGCCCAGCCCGCGCAAGGCGCGCAGCAGCAGCGCCGGTTCGCTGGCATTGGCATACAGCGCCGCATGGGGCGCGAACCGGATGCGCCAGCCTTGCATGGGCGTGGGCGCGGGCGGCGCGTCCTCCACCACGATCTGCAAGGGTACGAAATCCAGACCCTCGAAATCGGCCGGGGCGAAATCCTCGTCACCGCCTTCAGCGCCCGCCAGCGCCGCCAGCGCGGCGCTGACCTCGCCATCCTCCGGCGCGGCCCCGCCGTCGCGCGCGGCGGCGACATGATCGGCCAGCAGATCGCCCGCGCGCAGCAGCAGGGCGGTCACGTCACCCCCCGCTTCCAGCTGACCGGCGCGCAACTGATCCATCACCGTCTCGAAACCATGGGCGAAGCGCACCAGCGCCTCGAAACCGAAGGCGCCGCCGCTGCCCTTGATGGAATGCACGGCGCGGAACACCGCATTGATGGTTTCGCCGTCGGCGCCGTTTTCCAGCGCCAGCAGGCCCTCCTCCATCGCCAGCAGCAATTCCTCGCATTCCTGGAAATAGGTCTGCCGGATGGCTTCCATCGGATCGCTCATGGCGAAACCCGCGCCACCGCCGCCAGCAACCGGGCGGGATCGAAGGGCTTGACGATCCAGCCGGTGGCACCGGCCTCGCGCGCCTGCTGCTTCTTTCCGGCGTCGTTCTCGGTGGTCAGGACCAGGATGGGGGTGGCGCGATGCAGGGGATGGCGGCGGACCTCGCCGATGAAGCCGAAGCCGTCCATGCGCGGCATGTTGATGTCGGTGATGATGACATCCAGCGGGCCGGCCTGGGCCAGCGCCGCCACGCCCGCCACACCGTCATCGGCCTGGATCACCGCATGACCCGCATCCGACAGCGCCAGACGCAGCATGTCGCGCATGGTGCGCGAATCGTCCACCGTCAGGATGGTCTTGCTCATGCGATTCCCAGCTCCGCCGAAAGGTCCAGCGCGTCGGCAACCTCGCGCAGCGGCGCCGAAGGATTGACCAGCACCGCGCCGCGCCGCGCCGCCGCCACCAGCACCTGCAGGCAGGGCGAGGAGACGCGCTGCACCGCGCCCGCCTCCAGCGTCACCGGCGCGCCCTGCGCGAAGGCCGCCAGCAGTTCCGCCTTGAGGGTGTCGGCCTGTACGAGGTCCAGCACCGGCGCCAGGATCAGGGTGGGATTCAGGGTTGTCATGGACGGGGTCCCTTTCGCCTGCGCGCCCTAGAACTCCTTCCAGTTCTCGTCGTCCGGCACCGCCGCCAGCGCCGCCCCGCCCCGCGTGGTGGCGCGCGAGGCGCCAAAGGCCGAGGCGACCCGCGCCTGCATCTTGGGCACCGCGCGGGCCACCGGCGCAGGCGCGCTTTCGCCCACGGTGAAGAAGCCGATCAGGCTGGACAGTTCGGTGGTTTCCCCCGCCAGATTGCGCGAGGCGGCGGTGGACTGTTCCACCATCGCGGCGTTCTGCTGGGTTACCTGATCCATCTGGGTGACGGCGGTGTTCACTTCCTCGATGCCGGTGGACTGCTGCTGCGCGGCTTGCGCCATTTCGCCGACCAGGCTGTTGATCTCCACCACCTGGCTGACGATCTTGCGCAGCGCCTCACCGCTCTCGCCCACCAGCTTGACGCCGGAGCCGACATGCTCGCTGGACGCCTTGATCAGGCCCTTGATCTCGCGCGCCGCCTCGCTGGAGCGTTGCGCCAGGGCGCGCACCTCGCTGGCGACCACCGCGAAGCCCTTGCCGGCATCGCCCGCCCGCGCCGCTTCCACCCCCGCATTGAGGGCCAGGAGATTGGTCTGGAAGGCGATCTCGTCGATCACCCCGATGATGTCGGTGATCTGCTTGGAGGATTGCTCGATCTGGCCCATCGCCCGGATGGCGGTGTCGACGATGGCGCCGCCCTCCTCCGCCGCGCCCCGCGCGGTCGAGACGATGCCGCTGGCGGTCTTGGCGTTCTCGGCCGTCTTTTTCACGGTGGCGGTGATCTGTTCCAGCGCGGCGGCGGTCTGCTCCAGGCTGGCTGCCTGCTGTTCGGTGCGCTTGGACAGATCGTCGGCCGCCTGGCTGATCTCGCCCGCGCCGGTATTGATGCCGCCCGCCGCCGCCTGCACCGCCTTCAGCGTCTCCTGCATCTTGGCGAGGGCGCCGTTGAAGTCCTGCTTAAGCTGGGCGAACGGCCCGGTGAGATCGGCGCTGATGCGATGGGTGAGGTCGCCCCGCGCCAGGGCCGACAGGCCGGCGCCCACGCTGTCCACGATGGTGCGGGTCTGTTCCTGCTTGGCCGTTTCCGCCGCCAGCCTTTCACGCTCCACCGCCGTGATGTCGGTGGCGTATTTGATGACCTTGAAAGGCTTGCCGTTCAGGTCGAACAGCGGATTGTAGGACGCCAGGATCCAGACGTCGCCGCCATTCTTGTCGATGCGGTGGAATTTGCCCGCCACGATCTCGCCATGCGCCAGCTTGTCCCACATGGCGCGGTATTCCGGCGACTTGGCGAAATCCGGGCTCACGAACATGGAATGGTGGCGGCCGTTGATCTCGGACGCCGCATAACCCATCACCGCGAGGAAATTCTCGTTGGCCGAAAGGACGGTGCCGTCCAGCCCGAACTCGATCACGCCTTGCGCGCGCGTGACCGCCGCGACGCGGCTGTTCTGTTCATTGGCATGATTCTCTGTTTCGGTGATGTCGGTGGCGAACTTCACCACCTTGTAGGGCTTGCCGTTCCGGTCCAGGACCGGATTGTAGCTGGCCTGAATCCAGATCTCGCGCCCGCCCTTGGCCAGGCGCTTGTATTTGCCGGCATCGAACTCGCCGCGCCCCAATTTGTCCCAGAAGGCGCGATAGTCGGGCGACTGACGAAACGCCGCGTCCACGAACAGGGAATGATGCTGGCCGCGGATTTCGTCCAAACCGTATCCCAGCGCCTTGAGGAAATTGTCATTGGCCGACAGGATGCGGCCGGTCAGGTCGAACTCGATGATGGCCTGGACACGGTCCAGCGCCGCCAGCATCCCCTCCTGCACCCGCTGCGCGCTCACATCCGTCCACTCCAGGATGTTGCCGATATAGTTGCGGCCGGCATCGAACACCGCGCTGATGTTCAGGTCGAATTTGAGGTCGCCCACCGTGATCTCGGCCCGGTGGGGCAGACGCGCGGGATCAGCCAGAAGCTGGCGCTGGTGCTGGGGGTTCTTGTGGAACATGTCGATGCAGGCGCCGACCAGCCGGTCGGCCTCAAGGCCCGGCACCAGGGTGCGGAAGGCGTCGATCTTGTCCTGGAACAGCGCCCGCGTCGCCTGGTTCACAGAGGTGATGCGCAGGTCCCGGTCGACCATCATCACCGGCACCGTGCCACCTTCCACGGCGGCGGCCGTGAAGGCGCCGCTGCGCTGCCGCGCCAGGCTTTCCGCCGACGCCTTGCCCGACGATCCGATGCTTAACAGATTGAACATGCCCAGCCCCTTTTCGCGCCAGAAGGCGCCAGCCCGACGCCCCGCCCACAGGGTTGCGGGCTAATTACAATGCACGTAAAGGTTGTACATAAACCCTAAACAGACGGTTAACGCCGCGCGCGATCACGCCTCGCCGAACGGTACCGGGATCTCGGGCAGCTGATGTCAGGGCGAGGTGCCCGTACTCGATGTCGTGGTCGTGGTGGTGGTAGTCGTGGCCGGGGTGATCGCATTGCTGTCACCCGAGGCCGCCAGGCCGATGCCCACGCCTAACAGGCCCAGGGCGCCGACCGCCATCACGGTATTGTTGTTCATCTGCGCCTGTTTCACGCCCGCGGGCTTGCCCGGGGCAAGGTCCGGCCGGGCCATGGCCTGGGCCACAGCCTGGGGCACGGCAAACGCAGCTGGGGTGACAAGGGCGATGGCGAAAAACAACGCGCCGGAAACACGCATGGAACACTCCTCAGCTTTGCGGGACTTTGGGGGAGTACGCGCGACGGGTCGAAGCGTTCCCGGCCCACGCGGCTACGGAGACCGGCTGTACCATTTGATATAATTGGGCTTGCGGGCGTCCATGCAGACCAGATCGGGCCGGCCGTCGTCATCGATATCCGCCAGCACCAGGGCATGTCCCTGCAGCAGCCCGTCATCAATCACCTGGCGGCGCCAGCCGCCGTTACCATCGCCGGTATAGACCGCCACCATGACACCGTGAAAATTCTCGATGGTGACAAAGAACTTCCGTCCCGCCATCCAGCAGACCGGCAAAGCGCCCGCCCGCGCCCTTGCTGACCAGAAACGCCTTGTTCCAATGTTCGGATAGGAATCGTGCGCGCGTCAGCGGCGCTATGACATCATCGAATTCCAACATCGCACACACCCTGGCGCGCACCCGGTCGCGCCGGGCGCGTCATCTGCGGCCAGCTTAACGCGCCGCGCGTCCGGCGCAATCGTTCTATCGAACATGCCGGATCGCGGGAGATCGAACCGCACGCACGCACACAGACCGCGATGCGGACCGGCGGAACGTTGCAAGCCTCTCCGATCCCGCACGCCTCGAGTCAGACCGTCCAAAAGGGCGCGCGGCTTTGTCTTGTGAACAGACCCCGCGACGGCAACCGGGATTCGGATTATCCGCACCATTGCATCGCAGCCAGGCCGGGCTTGAGTCTTGGGGGCGGCCCTGCCACTCCCATGGCTGGCGCGGGGTCACGGCAGGGATTGCCTAGCCCCGGGGAGGGGCGATCGCCGACCTGAAACAACAACATGATTTTATTGAGAAACTTGGAGCGGGCGAGGCGAATCGAACGCCCGACCCTAACCTTGGCAAGGTTATGCTCTACCCCTGAGCTACGCCCGCACTCCAAGTCGGCGGGTTATGACCGTTTCCCAAACCGGATTCAAGCACATTCGGGGCGCTTTCAGACACATTCGCGGGGATTCCGGGCGGGATTTCCGGCGCTTACCCGGTTGCGCCCCCGGCGGGAAACCCCGAACAATCCGGCCCTGGGATCGGGGGCGGCGTGACAGGACGCAAGGCAACAGGGCGCAAGGCACAGGACGACAGGACGGCCGGCTATGCCCTGCTGACGCCCACGCTGGTCGTGCTGGCGCTGGCCCTGGCCGCGCCCATGTTGCTGCTGCTGGTCTACAGCCTGAAATCCCAGACCGGCATCACGATCGGCGGCGACCTGACATGGACGCAGTATCAGGCGGTGCTGGGCCGCGCCAGCTATCGCACCCTGTTCTGGCGTTCGCTGGCGATCTCCGGCGCGGTCACACTGGTGACGCTGCTGCTGGCCTATCCGATGGCCTATTTCGTCGCTTTCCATGTGAAGCGGGCCAAGTTCCTCTGGCTGATCGCGCTGACCATTCCCTTCTGGACCTCCTATCTGCTGCGGGTGTTTTCCTGGAAGGTGATCCTGGGCTTCAATGGCGTCATCAATTCCGCGCTGATGCGGCTGGGGCTGGTGGACGCGCCGCTGGAGTTCCTGCTCTACAATCCTTTCGCGGTGGTGCTGACCCTGGCCCATGCCTGGGCCGCCTTCGCCATTCTGCCCATCTATGTCAGCCTGGAGAAAATCGACCGCTCCCTGCTGGAGGCCGCCACCGATCTGGGCGACGGCCCCTGGCGGCGCTTCCGGCGCATCACCCTGCCGCTGTCCATGCCGGGCGTGATCGGGGCGGCCGTTCTGATCTTCGTGCCCACCACCGGCGATTACGTCACCCCCGAACTGGTCGGCGGCCCCAAAGGGGCAATGCTCGCCAACGCCATCGAGGCCCAGTTCAACAGCGTGGGCAACTGGCCGATGGGGGCGGCGCTGGCGCTGGTCAGCATGACGGGGGTAGCGCTGGTGACGGCCGCCTTCGTGCTGGCGGCACGGGCGGCGACAAGGGCGATCCGATGAAACGCCATGGCCTTCTGGCATACGCCCTGTTCTATCTGGCCTTTCTCTATGTGCCGGGGCTGCTGCTGCCGCTGTTCTCGTTCAACGATTCCCAGTTCATCGCCTTTCCCCTGTCCGGCTTCACCACCCGCTGGTATGCGGGCCTGGCCGCCGACGGCGCGATGCAGCAGGCGCTGGCCAACAGCCTGAAAGTGGCGACCGCCACCGCCCTGCTCTCCACCCTGCTGGGCCTGACCGCCGCCCGGGCGGTGACGCGCTACCGCCTGCGCGCCAAGGGCGCGATCCTGGGTTTCATCGCCCTGCCGCTGTTCATTCCCGACATCGTGCTGGGCATCGCCCTGCTGTTGCTGCTGGCGGCGCTGGCGCTGCCCCTGTCGCTGGCCGGTGTGGTGCTGGGCCACATGCTGGTCTGCATTCCGCTGTCCATGACGGTCCTGATCGCCCGCTTCGAGGGCTTTGACCGCAACCTGGAGGAAGCCAGCGCCGACCTGGGCGAGAACGGCTGGATGACCTTCTGGCGCGTCACCTTTCCCCTGATGCTGCCGGGCATCCTGTCCAGCCTGCTGCTGACCTTCATCACCTCCTTCGACGAGTTCCTGGTGGCCTATTTCCTGTCCGGCGGTTCGGCGACCCTGCCCGTCTATATCTGGGGCCAGCTGCGCTTTCCCGAACGACTGCCGATGGTGCTGGCGCTGGGCGCGATCATCCTGACGGTCTCGGTGGGGCTGGTGGCGTTGGCGGAAGTGCTTCGCAACAGCGGCGTGAAAGCCGACAAGCGCAGAGTGGGAGCGTAGATGAGCTTTCTGTCGGTCGGCCATGTCAGCAAGTCCTTCGGCGGCCCGCCGGTGGTGGAGGATGTGAGCCTGGACGTGGCGCGCGGCGAATTCTTCGCCCTGCTGGGGCCGTCGGGCTGCGGCAAGACCACCTTGCTGCGGATGATCGCGGGCTTTGAGACGCCCGACAGCGGTGTCATCGCCATTGACGGCGAAGACATGACCGCCGTGCCGCCGAACCTGCGGCCCACCAACATGGTGTTCCAGTCCTATGCCATCTTTCCCCACCTCAATGTCTTCGACAACATCGCCTATGGCCTGCGGACACGGCGGCTGCCCAAGCCCGAACTGACGCGCCGTGTCGAGGCCATGCTGGCGACCGTGCGGCTGGAGGGCATGGAAGCCCGCGCCGCCGATCAACTGTCGGGCGGCCAGCGCCAGCGGGTCGCCCTGGCCCGCGCCCTGGTGCGCCAGCCCAAGATCCTGCTGCTCGACGAGCCGCTGGGCGCGCTGGACAAGCGGCTGCGCGAGCAGATGCAGGTCGAATTGCGGCTGTTGCAGAAAAAGATCGGCATCACCTTTCTGCTGGTGACGCATGACCAGGAGGAAGCCATGTCCCTGTCGGACCGCATCGCGGTGATGTCGGGCGGCAAGGTGCTGCAGGTCGCCAGCCCGCGCGAGCTCTATGAGCGGCCCAACTGCCGCGAGGTCGCCGATTTCATCGGCGAGATCAACTTCTTCCCCGCCACGGTCAAGACCGTGAACGCCGAGGATGTGACGGTCAATGGCGGCGTGCTGGGCGTCGTCACCCTGCCCCGCGCCAACGCGCCGCAGGCGGTGGCGGCGGGCGATGGCGTGCTGCTGGCGATCCGGCCCGAGCATGTGCGCTTCGCCGCGTCCGGTGAAACCGGCGTGGCAGGCGAAATCGTCGCCGCCACCTATCTGGGCGAGCGCAGCCATCTGCATGTGAAGCTGCCCAGCCGGCGCGCGCCGGTGGCGGTCAGCGCTACCGCTCCGCAAGAGGGTTCCGGCGTGCAGCTTGTTTTTCCGCCCCAGCGGCTTATGGCGCTGCCATCAGCCGATT
>CALDFO010000166.1 GCA_937942205.1 uncultured Alphaproteobacteria bacterium | reverse complement strand
CGCAGAATTTCACCTCGGCGGTGGCGCTGTCGCCGGGCGACGCCGACCTGTTCGCCGACCTGGCCCGCGCCCATGCCATGCGCCGCAACTGGACCGAGACGGTGACCAGTCTCAATGCGGCGCTGAACCTGCAACCGCGCCGCGCCGATCTGCTGGTGCTGCGGGCCAGCGCCCGGCGGGCCCTCAGGCGCTATGCCGACGCCCATGCCGACCTGGCGGCGGCGCTGAAGCTCAAGCCCGGCGACGGTGGCGCGCTGCTGGAGCGGGGCCTGCTGCGCAAACAGCTGGGCGACCTGAACGGGGCGCGGCGCGATTTCCAGGCGGCGATGAAGGCGGCGCCGGGAAGCGATGTGGCGGCCACGGCGCAGGACAATCTCGAAAGCCTGGACTGAACTTCAGAAATCCAGTTCGGCATAATGGGCCACCGGCGGCTGGCCCGGCACGCGGTCGCCCAGGATCGAGCGGAAGGACGGCCGCGACTTGATCCGCACATACCATTCGTTGGCCGCCGGATGGCTGGACCACGGCACTTCGCCGAAATAGTCCAGCGCCGACATATGCGCCGCCACCGCCAGGTCGCCCAGGGTGCAATCGCGGCAGGACAGGTTGCCGTTCTGCTCGGCGGCGCGGCTGATGGCGCTCAGCGCCAGCTTCAACTCCTCGCGCCCGGCCCGGATGTTGTTCATGTCGGGGGTGCGGCTGAAGGCGGCGCCGGTGAAGCGCTGCCCGGCTTTCTCATAGACGATGCGCTGGGTGACCTGTTCGTGGAACGGCCCCATCGCCCAATCCAGCCAGCGCAGCGCGGCGCGCCGGGCGGCGCCGTCCTCGGGCACCAGCGGGCGATCGGGATAGTTGGCTTCCAGGTGATCCAGGATGGCCCACACCCCCTCGGCCCGGGTTCCGTCCAGGTCGATGAAGACCGGCATGGGGTTGCGCGCATCCTCGGCGGTGACGGGATCGCAGGCGACCCGTTTTTCCCCCACGATCAGGCGGGCCAGGCGGCAGGACGGCGACAGCATCAGGTGAATCAGGCGGCGCATGGCAGCCTTCTAGATCAGGCGCTTTGGCAACGCAAAAAGGGCGTCATTTCACGCAGAAATTCAGCCCGTCGCGGGCCACCATGGCGCTGCGGCCCTGCAGGCTGGCGGCGCGGCGGGCGACATAGCGGCCGGGCCGGGCGGCCTTCCAGCGGTGGGGGTTGGGCAGGATGGCGGCCAGCCGGGCCGCTTCGGCCCCGGTCAGGCCGGTGGCATCGGTCCCGAAATAGGCCTGGGCCGCCGCCTGGGCCCCGAAGATGCCGTCGCCCCAGTCCACCAGGTTCAGATAGGCGGTCAGGATGCGCTGCTTGGGCCAGAGAGCCTCGATCAGCACGGTGAGATAGGTCTCCAGCCCCTTGCGGATCCAGCTTCGCATGGGCACCAGGAACAGCGTGCGGGCAGTCTGCTGGGAGATGGTGCTGGCCCCGCGCAGCCGCTTGCCGGGATTGCGCCGGTGCTCCGTCATCGCCTTTTCGATGGCGGCCCAGTCGAAACCGTTATGGCGGCAGAAATTCTGGTCCTCGGCGGCGATCACCGCCCGTTCCAGCCGGGGCGAGACATCGCCCACCCACTGGTAGCGGACGCCTTTGCCCGTCACCAGGCTGCGGACCATGTCGGGCGTGCCGGGGATGGGCACGAACCGGAAGACCAGCAGCAGCAGGATGGGGGCGGGGACCAGCAGGGTGAAAAGGATCAGCAGGCCGCGCCACAGCCAGCCGCGTCCTTGCCATAAACGCCCGATTCTTGCCCCCGGCATGCCGCAACCATAGCAAAAGCCCAGGTCGGTAAAAGCCGGGCCAGCAAAAGCCGGGCCCGTCCTGGCCCGTCCGCCGATGGCGTCCCGCCCGATGGCATACCGCCCGATGGCATACCGTGAAGGGCAATGTTAGGTCTTGCGGCATGAATCACATCCTGCAAGCGATCCTTTTGGGCATCA
>CALDFO010000165.1 GCA_937942205.1 uncultured Alphaproteobacteria bacterium | reverse complement strand
CCTGCTGGTGGCGCTGTACATGCTGTATCAGAGCCGGGCGGTGCTGGGCCTTTGACTTCCTCAGGCGCCTAGCAGCAGGTACAGCCCTGTTTGAGCCGCTGGGCAATGGCCAGATAGGTGCGGCGCAGCTTCATCAGCTCCATGCGGATGAGCTTGTCCTTGGCCTGGCGGGCCAGGTCCAGGCAGGCGTCCGCCCGCGCCTCATAGGCGAGCGGGCTGTAAGGTGACACGCTTTCCACTAGGAGCGCGACTTGCGCCGGCCTTCATCCCAACTGGCCCAGGCCAGCACACCTCCCAAAAGGGTGATGCCGCCAAAAGCGGCGACGACGAGAATATCCGCGATGGTCATGACGCGCTCCCCAGGATTTCACTGCCTGTATGCCGCGCAGGGCTGCCGCCCCGGAATTGGGGACCCTCCGTAAGGGAAATCCCGTAGTGGCCGCACGGCTATCGCCTCACGGCTCGGCAGCGTCCTCCTCGTCGATCAGGATGCGGACGGCGTCGCCGTCCAGGTCTTCATACTGGCCGCTGGCGAAAGCCCAGAGCAGCAGCGCCAGCAACACCAGGCCGGAAACCAGCGCGGCGAGGATGATCATGCCCATGCCTTCCATCGCCGGCCCTATCCCCGCGCCAGCCGCAGCGCGTTCAATGTCACCAGGATCGAGGAGCCCGCCATGGTCGCGGCCGCCACCAGCGGCGTCACCATGCCCAGGGCCGCCAGCGGAATGGCGGTGAGATTATAGGCCACCGCCACCGCGAAATTCTGCAGCACCAGACGGCGGGCGCGGCGGGCCACATCCACCGCCTCGGTGATCGCGGACAGGTCATCGCCCCGCAGCACCATGTCGGCGGCGCGCTGGCTGATATCGGTGGCGTTGCCCGGCGCGATCGAGACATGGGCCAGCGCCAGAGCGGCGGCGTCATTGATGCCGTCGCCCACCATCAGCACCTTGCGCCCGGCGGCGCGCAGGGACTCCATGCGGGCCGCCTTCTGCTGCGGCGTCACGCCTGCCTGCCAGGAGCTGATCCCCGCCTCGGCGGCGATGCGGGCGGCGATGTCGGCCCGGTCGCCGGTCAGCATCTCGCTGCGGATTCCGCGTGTCCGCATCGCTTCGATCAGCGCGGGCGCGGCGGGCCGGATGACGTCGGAAAAATCGAACCCCTGCGGCGCGCCGTCGCCGTCGCGATACCAGAGCGGGCTGTCGCCACGCGCCCCGATCCAGGCGGCGCTGCCCAGTCTTTCCGCGCCGCGGGAAAGTCCCTGCCCCGTGCTCTCGGTCACGCCCTGCGCCACCGGTCCGGGTCCGGCCGCCGCCGCCAGCGCCCGCGCATAGGGATGGCTGCTGGCGCGGGCGATCCGCGCGGCGCGGTCCAACAGGCCGGGCGGCAGGGCCTCGGCGTTGCGCAGCACCGGCATCCCCAGAGTCAGCGTGCCGGTCTTGTCCAGCACCGCCAGATCCACCTCGGCCAGCCGCTCCAGCGCATCGCCGGATTTGACGAACACGCCGCGCCGGAACAGCCGCCCCGTCGCCACCACCTGCACGGCGGGCACGGCCAGGCCCAGGGCGCAGGGACAAGTGATGATCAGCACCGTGATGGCGCTGGTCACCGCGACCGACAGGCTCGCGCCCACCACCAGCCAGCCGCCCAGCACCAGCGTCGAAAGGACAAAGACGGCGGGCACATACAGCCGCGCCGCGCGGTCGGCCAGCCGCACATACTGGCTGCGCGACTGCTGCCCGGCTTCCAGCAGCCGCGCCAGATCGGCCACCAGCGAATCCTCGACCCGCGCCGTGGCCCGCAGCACCACCGGCGCGCCAGACACGATGGACCCCGCCAGCGCCGTCATGCCTTGCGATACCGCCTTGGGCAGCACTTCGCCCGTCACCAGCGACACATCCAGGTCGGTATCGCCTTCCAGCACGCCGTTGACCGGCACCCGCTCGCCGCCCGCCACCAGCACCCGGTCACCCACTGCGATGTCGCGCGCCGAGACGGTTTCGAGCGTGTCCTGCGGCCCCAGCCGCCGCACCAGCAGCGACTGCAGCGCCAGCAGATGGCGCGCCGCGCCCCGCGCCTTGTCGCGCAGGCGATAATCGAGATAGCGGCCCACCAGCAGCAGGAAGACCAGCATCACCGCGGCGTCGAAATAGGTGTGGGCCGCCTGGTTTGCCGCCTGATAGAGGCTGAGGCCCAGCGCCAGCACCACTGCCAGGCTGATCGGCAAATCCATGTTGGCGGTGCGCGCCTTCAGGCCCTTCCAGGCCGAGCGGAAAAAGGGCCGGCCGGCATACAGCGACGCGGGCACGGTGACGACGGCCGCCAGCCAGAAAAAGCCCTGGCGCAAGGCCGGCGCCATGTCGCTGCTGTACCAGACCGCATCGGTCAGCCCCATCGCCAGCACCGTCCCCAGTCCGGAGACCGCCAGACAGCGCAGCAGGAAACGGCCTTCGGCATCCTCGGCGCTCAGGGTTTCCGCCGCCTCGAACGGCCGGGCCTGGTATCCCAGATCGCGCAGCCGCCGCAGCACCGCCTGGGGCGCGAAATCATGGCCCCGCACCAGCAGCTTGCCGGTGGACAGGTTGAGGCGCGCAAAGGCGACGCCGGGCAAGGCCGTCACGCCCTTTTCGATCTTGGCGATGCACCCGGCGCAGCGCGCGCCCGTCACCGCCACCTCGAAGCTTTCGCAGTCCGCGTCGCGGCGCACATGCCGGGAGAGATCGTCGGCATGGTCCGGCGGCGCCAGGGAGAGCGTCAGCGCACCCATAGCCGCCGTCCCGCCTGAAAGGGTTGCCGGCCCTGGTTCCGCACCTGGACATCCCAATTGCCGGGCGCGACGCCGGCGATTTCGACGCGATAATGGCCGGGAGATACCGGACGCAGGGTTATCGTATGGTCCCGGTTCTTGTCGCTGGGATGGCGCAACAGGCCGGTAAGCTCCAGGCCTTCCCGGCCCACGCCCGCGCGGTCCCGCACCACAAGGTCGATCCGCACCTGGCCGGAGGCCAGCCGCGTGGCGTCGATCTGCGCCGACCAGCCCAACCGCGCCTGCTCGCCGCGCCGGGCGATGGTCTGGTTGTAGGACACACCCTGCAGATAGGGCTTCTGCTCGTCCTCGCCGCGGAAGCTGCCCACCGCCAGCGAGATGAAGGCCAGGTTCGTGACCAGGATCACGCCGAAAAATCCGGCCATCAGCAGCAGGACGCCGCGTCCCGTCAGGGGTTTCTTCATGGCTTTTCTCCGGTGACGAAGGCGGTCGTGGTGGCGCGGCTTTCGGCGCCATCGGCCAGGGTGAAGGTCACCGAACGGCTGGCCGCCAGGTCGTCCCGCGCCACCGTCACCAGCACGCGCAGGGTGCGTATCCGGTCGGCTTCGACCCGCACCGGCAACCCGCCCTCGACCGGACCGATGCCGATGGCGGTGACGGCGCGCGCCTTGAGACCGGAAACCTCCAGCCGCAGGGTCCGCGCCTGGTTCGACCGGTTCATGACCTTGAGGGTATAGGCATTGCGGACCCCGCCGTCGGTCAGCGTGACATGATCGGGATTGCGGTCGCGCATCACATCCAGGTCCAGGCTGTGGCGGTTGGTGAAGGTCAGCAGCAGGATGCCCGACACCAGCACCAGCACCGCCCCATACAGCACGGTGCGCGGGCGCACGAACCGATAGCGCGCGGGCTCGCCGCGCTCACGGCGGCCGATGTTGGCGTCGGTATCGAAGGCGATCAGGCCCGTCGGCTGGCCGATCCGGCGCATGACATCGTCGCAGGCGTCGATGCACAGGCCGCAATTGATGCATTCCAGCTGCGCGCCGTCGCGGATGTCGATGCCCATGGGACAGACCGCGACGCACTGGTTGCAGTCGATGCAGCTTCCCCGCCCGTCCCAGCTTTCGCCCTTGCGGTGCGGGCCACGCGGCTCGCCCCGGTCGCGGCGATAGGTGACGCCCAGCGCGTCATTGTCGGTCATCGCCGCCTGGATGCGCGGCCAGGGACACATATAGGTGCAGACCTGCTCGCGCATCAGCCCGCCCAGGGTATAGGTGGTGAAAGTAAGGCCCGCGATGGCGGCATAGGTGCCCAAACCGGCGGTGCCGGTCACCAGCTGATGCAGCAGGGTGGGCGCATCGCTGAAATAGAACACCCAGGCGCCGCCGGTGGCCACGGAAAAGGCCAGCCATACCGCGTGCTTGGAGACGCGCTTGGCGACCTTGGAAACGCTCCAGGGCGCGGCGGCCAGGCGGATGCGCGCGCCGCGGTCGCCCTCGATCTTGGTCTCGACCCAGATGAACAGGTCGGTCCACACCGTCTGGGGACAGGAATAGCCGCACCACAGCCGCCCGAACAGCGCGTTGATCAGGAACAGCGCCACCGCCGCCAGGATCAGCAGGCCGGTGATGTAATAGACTTCCTGGGGCCAGATCTCGATGAAGAAGAAATAGAGGCGCTGGCGCTCCAGATCCACCAGCACCGCCTGGCCCGGCGCGGCGGCGCCCCGGTCCCAGCGCAGCCAGGGCACCAGATAGTAGATGCTGAGGGTGACGGCCATCATCGCCCATTTGATGCTGCGATAAAGGCCCTCGGCTTCCTTGGGATAGATCGGAACGCGCGACTTGTAGAGCTTGCGGTTCGCCGCGCTGTTGGACGCCTGGGCATCGGACCGGGCCACGCCTTCCGCCGCCATGTTAGGGGCGGCCGCCGCGCCGGGAGTCGCGCGCGATATGACCGTATGCTTGTCCATGATGTGTGCGTTAGTCTCCACCACCCAGATTGTGGACATAGACCGCCAGGGCCTTGATCTCTTCCGGCGTCAGGCGCCCGCTCCAGCTGGGCATCACGCCGTTATGGCCGTTCCATATCTGGTCGCGCACCGCCGCCAGGCTGCTGCCATACAGGGTTTCGTTATCGGTCAGATCGGGCGCGCCCATTTCGCGCGAACCCTTGCCGCCCGGACCGTGACACGCGGCGCAATTCTCGGTAAACAGCACCTTGGCCCGATCGACCGCGCGCGGATTGGCGTCCCGGCCCGACAGGTGCAGCACATAGGCCGCCAGGTCGTCCACCTGCTGTTCCTTGATGATACCGTCGCGTCCGAAGGCCGGCATCTGGGACTGGCGGGTGTTGGCATGATCCGCCCGCACGCCCACGGTGATGGTGTGCTGGATGTCGGCCAGCGTACCGCCCCACAGCCAGACATCGTCATTCAGGTTGGGATAGCCGGGCGCGCCCTGCCCGCCCGCGCCATGGCACGGCACGCAATTGTCACCGAACAGCATGCGGCCCTGCGCCATGGCGAACTGGAGCAGATCGGGATTGCGCTGGATTTCGGCGAGACTGGCCTTGCCCAGCGCCGCTTCCTGCCCGGCGCGCGCCTGCTTGAGCGCCGTCACATTCGCCGTCACCTCGTCGCGCAGCGAATGATTCAGGAGACCGCGCGTATAGCCGGTGATGCCGGGCCAGGCCGGATAGAGCACCCAATAGCCGATGGCCCAGACGATGCAGAGATAGAACAGTCCCAGCCACCATTTGGGCATCGGCGTGTCCAGCTCCTTGATGCCGTCCCATTCATGACCGGTGGTCTGGGTGCCGGTGACGTCGTCGATTTCCTTCTTGGACATCAGGCGTCCTCATCCTTCAGGGGAATGCGCGCCGCGTCCTGGAAGCGGGCGCGGTTGCGCGGCCAATAGGCCCAGACCAGGACCACCGCGAACAGCATCATGAAATAGACGGAGCTCCAGCTCTTGGCGAAAGCCAGCACATCCTCATAGGCCCAGTTGTGCATGATCATCTGCGGTGCTCCGGCGCGCTGGCCTGATAGCTCTTGAAGTCCACCAGTGTGCCCAGCATCTGCATATAGGCGATCAGGGCATCGCCCTCGCTGATAAGGGCGGGATTGCCGTCAAAGTCGCGGGCCGCCGCCTTGGGATAACGCTTCTGGAAATCCTCCAGCCCGTCGGCATTGGGGTCGGCCTGCGCCTCCAGGTCGGCCTTGGCCTGCGCCACCTGCTCGTCGCTGTAGGGTACGCCCACCGTCCGGTTGGCCAGCAGCATGTTGCGGAC
Organism: uncultured Alphaproteobacteria bacterium; assembly: GCA_937942205.1. GTDB lineage: Bacteria > Pseudomonadota > Alphaproteobacteria > Micropepsales > Micropepsaceae > Rhizomicrobium. Next base: position 7,212 of record CALDFO010000165.1, on the reverse strand, counting down.
CTGGCGATAGTCCAGCGGCTTGGAGAATAGGAAGCGATAAGGCGGCATGATGGATTCGGGCACCGCCGCGCGCGGATCGGCCAGATGGGCGCGGTGCCATTCGTCAGAATACTTGCCGCCCACCCGCGCCAGGTCGGGGCCGGTCCGTTCCGAACCCCATTGGAAGGGATGGTCGTACATGCTTTCCGCAGCCAGGCTGTAATGGCCATAGCGTTCCACCTCGTCGCGCAGGGTGCGGATCTGCTGGCTGTGGCAGACATAGCAGCCTTCGCGGACATAGATGTTGCGGCCCGCCAGCTCCAGCGGGGTGTAGGGCCGCATACCGCTGACCTTTTCCACCGTGCCGTTGACCCAGAACAGCGGGGCGATTTCCACCGCGCCGCCCACCGCCACCACCAGGATGATGGCGATGAGCAGGACGATGGAGTTCTTCTCAAGCCAGGCGTGTTTCATCACGCAGCCTCCACCGCGGGCACGGGCGCGGGCGCTGGCGCCGCCGCCGGCGATCCGGACCGGATCGTCTTCCAGAGATTGAATGCCATGAGCAGGGTTCCCGCCAGGAAGAGCAGGCCGCCAAGGGCCCGGATGATGTAATAGGGATGCATCGCCTCCACGACCTCGACAAAGGCGTATTCCAGGAAGCCGAAGTCGTTATAGGCGCGCCACATCAGGCCCTGCATGATGCCGGCGACCCACATCGAGGTGATGTAGAGCACGATGCCCAGGGCGGAGAGCCAGAAGTGCCATTCCACCATCGCGTTGGAATAGAGCTTCTTCTTCCACAGCCAGGGCACCAGGCAGTAGATCGCGCCGAAGCTGATATAGGCGACCCAGCCCAGCGCGCCGGAATGCACATGCCCGACGGTCCAGTTGGTGTAGTGCGACAGCGCGTTGACCGCCTTGATGCTCATCACCGGGCCTTCAAAGGTGGCCATGCCGTAGAAGGCGACCGAAACCACCATCATGCGCAGGACCGGATCGGTGCGCAGCTTGTCCCAGGCGCCCGACAGGGTCATCATGCCGTTGATCATGCCGCCCCAGCTCGGCATCCACAGGATGATCGAGAAGGTCATGCCCAGCGTCTGCGCCCAGTCGGGCAGCGCCGTATAGAGCAGATGGTGCGGACCGGCCCAGATATAGATGAAGGTCAGGCTCCAGAAATGGAGGATGGAGAGCCGGTAGGAATAGACCGGCCGCTCCGCCCGCTTGGGGATGAAATAGTACATGATCGCCAGGAAAGGCACGGTCAGGTAGAAGGCGACCGCGTTGTGGCCGTACCACCATTGGGTCAGCGCGTCCTGCACGCCGGAGAACAGCGAATAGCTCTGGGTCTCCAGCAGCGACACCGGCACCGCCAGATTGTTGACGATATGCAGGATCGCGATGGTGATGATGAAGGCCAGATAGAACCAGTTGGCCACATAGATGTGCGGCTCGCGGCGCTTCCACAGCGTGCCCATGAAGACCAGCAGATAGCAAACCCAGACGATGGTCAGCCAGATATCGGCATACCATTCCGGTTCGGCATATTCGCGGCTCTGGCTGATGCCCAGCAGATAGCCGGTGCCGGCCAGCACGATGAAGGCGTTGTAGCCCCAGAACACCAGCCAGGAGAGCGAGCCGCCCCACAGCCGGGCCCGGCAGGTCCGCTGCACCACATAGAAGGACGTCGCGATCAGCACGTTGCCGCCGAAGGCGAAGATCACCGCCGAGGTGTGCAGCGGGCGCAGCCGCCCGAAATTCGTCCAGGCCTGGTCCGGCAGATAGAACAGATGGGGGAAGGAAAGCTGCAGCGCGATGATGACGCCCACCAGCATTCCGGCGATGCCCCAGAACATCGAGGCGATCACCCCGGCCCGCACCACATCGTCGGCATAGGGCTGGGACTCGTCCTTCGGCGTGCGCCCGACATACATCCACAGGTACCAGGCGCCGGTGATCGCCATGCAGGCGCCGAAGATCCAGGCCTGGGCCACCATCCGCGGATCATGCGACCATGCCGCCTCGAACAGCGCCGCCAGCAGTCCCAGCACGATCACCAGGGGAACGAAATAATGGTCGAACCGCCAGGGCGATTCAGAAACCTGCGCCTGCATACCTGTTTTCCTGTGTTTGCGATGTGTCCTGGGCGTCGCGCCCCGTTTTGACGTGCGCCTGAAGCTGTGCCGGGCGGGCGGCTTCGCGCGCCTGGGCGCACCAGGCGGTCCAGCCCGCGCCCGCCGATGGCCGGGCCGGTGACGGTTCGATGATCATCCGATGTTCCTCCAAGGGCGGGATGGCACGGCGCCCGCGCGCCGCGCCTTGCGCCCGATCAACCGCGGCAAATGGCGGCAAGGGCCGGCAGCGGGGTTTGCCCCGGCCACAGCAGCAAGGCGCCGCAGACCGCCATGGCCAGAAGCAGGACCGCGAAGCCCGCCAGCAGCAGCGAGCGCCCGGCGCAGCAGGACGAAGCGTCCGCACCGGCTCCGCCGCGTCGCCAGGCAAAGGGCCGCGAAGCCCAAAGACCCAGCGGCGCCAGCGCGAGAAGAAGACAGCAGAGCATGGATCATGTCCTAGAACCGGACACCGATGCCTGCCCCGACCAGCCAGGGATTAAGCCGCGCCGAAGCCTGCACCGTGCCGCCGGCGGCGCGGACGGTCGTGCCCATGAATACCTTCTTGACGTCGAAGTTCAGGAAATAGGGACCATCGCCCACCGGCACGTCCGCGCCGGCCTGCAGCGCCCAGCCGAAGCTGTTCTTGAAGCCGATCGGGGCCAGCGCGCTCTTGGGGCTGTAGAAAAACGTATAGTTCACGCCCGCGCCGACATAGGGATGCACGAAGCCGACCGGATCGAAGTGATATTGCGCCGTCACGGTCGGCGGCAGCAGCCAGACGCTGGCGACATTCCCGGCGATGCTGTTGGACACCGTATGCTTGGTGACACCGGCGATGGCCTCGACCGCGATCTTGTCGGTGATGAAATAGGTCAGGTCCGCTTCCGGCACGAAGGAGTCGGTGGCGCGGGTGACGCCGCCGATATTGGCGCCCGCCACGCTGATCCGCGCCGAGGCGTCGGGCATGACGCCCAATCCGCGCAGGCGCAGATAAAACTGGCCTGCCGCGGTGGTGGATCGGGATTCCTGGGCGTGAGCGGCGCCGGCCGTCATCAGAATGGCGGCGGCGGCGAGGACGGCGGCTTTCATGAATCAACCCTTTTTCTGCCGCGGGTTGCGTGACATGCCGCGCCGGGGCCGGGTTTGATCCGGCGCAAACCGGGCCACGAACGGCCAGCATGTCGCAGGCCGCGATGTCGCAGTTGCGCGCGATCAAGGCCGCCGCGCGGCCCCGCCATCAGCCTGCGGCGAAAAGGAGCCGTCCATGCTGACGCCCAAGGCGATCTTCGCGGGTCATGCGCCGCGCTATACCAGCTATCCCACCGCGCCCCATTTCCATCCGGGCGTGACCCCGGCGCGTTATCGCGACTGGCTCGCAGTCCTGCCCGCCGACGCGCCTCTGTCGCTGTATTTCCACATCCCCTTCTGCGACACGCTGTGCTGGTTCTGCGCCTGCCACACCACGGTGGTGAACACCTACACGCCGGTCGCCGAATATCTCGACCTGCTGCTGGACGAGCTGGAGATGGCGGCGCGCGCGCTGCCGGGGCGGCGGACGGTTTCGCACATCCATTGGGGCGGCGGTTCGCCGACCATCCTGACGCCGGACGACATGGCGCGCCTGAACCGCGCGGTGCGGGCGCGGTTCGACGTGCTGCCCGACGCCGCCTTCGCGGTGGAGATCGATCCGCGCGGCTTCGACGCCGCCATGGCGGCGGCGCTGGCCGATTGCGGCGTCACCCGCGCCAGCCTGGGCATCCAGGATTGCGATCCCAAGGTGCAGGTCGCCATCAACCGCATCCAGCCCATGGCGGAGGTGGAGCAATGCCTGGCCCTGCTCCGCCGGAACGGCATCACCGGCATCAATCTGGACTTGGTTTACGGCCTGCCGCATCAGACCCCGGAGAGTTTTGCCCGCACCCTGTCCGCCACCCTGGCGCTGGCGCCGCAACGCATCGCCGTTTTCGGCTATGCCCATGTGCCGTCCTTCAAGAAGCATCAGGCGCTGATCCCCACCGAGGCGCTGCCCGATGTGGATGAAAGGCTGGCGCTGGCCCGGCTGGCGGAAGCCACCATCACCGGCGCGGGGTATCAGGCGATCGGACTGGATCATTTCGCGCGGCCGGAGGATTCCCTGGCACAGGCCGCCCGTCAGGGCACGCTACGGCGCAATTTCCAGGGCTATACCACCGACACCGCCCAGATCCTGCTGGGCTTCGGCGCCTCCGCGATCAGCGCCCTGCCCCAGGGCTACGTCCAGAACCTGGCGGCGACACCGGCCTATCGGGCCGCCCTGCGGACCGGCGATCTGCCGGTGGCGCGCGGCATCGCCCTGACCAGCGAGGACCGGTTGCGGCGCGATGTGATCGAACGGCTGATGTGCGGGCTGTGCGTGGACCTGGGCGAGGTCTGCGGCCGATATGATGCCGCGCCGGATTCGCTGGATTGGGCGCTGGGGGATCTGACGCCCCTGTGCGAGGCAGGCGCAGTGACGGTGCGTCACCGCGTGGTGACGGTCAATCCGGCCATGCCCCAGGCCGCGCGGCTGGCCGCCGCGGTGTTCGACGCCTATCTGGAGGTGGGCGGGGTGCAACATTCCCAGTCCGCCTAGGCGGACCGCCCTGGCCGGTCTCTTTGGTTCCGGCGGCCTTGATCCGGCGCAAGGCGGGGCGGCGGCGGGCTTGTTAGTCTTAACGGATGCCCGCGCCGCAAGCCGGCCGGCAGGAGAACCATGAGCCTCAAGATTGTCCGGCTGGAACTGGGCCGCACGTTCGAAAAGCCCCAGGGCGATCCCCGCCACGGCTATGAATTCGTGGCGCCGATCAATGGACTTGGCCATCTGGACGCGACGGGCTGGGCCGCGGCCCGGGACAAATGCACCGTCCGCAGCTTTCGCCCCTATCAGATGGAGCGGCGCGGCTGGCTGCGGCATGTCGGCCGGGGCTGGCGCTTCGATTACGACCGCGCCGGCAGCGCCGATGACGAGCCCTTCTTCAAGCTGGACCGGCACATCATCGCCAGCGGCCTGTATGTGACCCTGCGCGAGGATGACGGGATCGAACGCCCCTTCAAGATCGTCTCGGTCCAGCCCGCGCGGACGCCGGCGTGAGCGCAATTGGTGCCGTTATTTATTGGGCCGCACGGGCTACGCCCGCGCTCCGCGCCGGGCTGCTCGCTGCTCCCGCCGCCTAGGACGCCCCCGCCAGCAGCGCCTGGCGCACCAGTTCCGACAAGCTGGAGGCGCACATCTTGGTCATCACATTGGCGCGGTGGACTTCCACGGTGCGCGGGCTGAGGCCCAGGTCATAGGCGATGGTCTTGTTGGGATGCCCCGCCAGCAGCCCGTCCAGAACCTCGCGTTCGCGCGGGGTCAGGCTGGCCATGCGCGCCCGCACATCGTCCAGCCCCGAATCCCGCCCCTTGCCGGCGCGGCCCAGCGCCACTTCGACGGCGGCCAGCATCGTGTCGTCGGTAAAGGGCTTTTCGATGAAGTCGATGGCGCCGTTCTTCATCGCCTCCACCGCCAGCGGCACATCGGCATGGCCGGTCATGACGATCACGGGAATATCCTGTCCACGCTCCTTCAATTGGCGCATCAGGCCCAGTCCGTCCACGCCCGGCATCCGCACATCGCTGATGATGCAGCCGGTCAGGTCGCCGCCGTCCTGCGCCAGGAAGGCGCTGGCCGATTCATAGACCCGCACCGCCAGGCCGGTGGTACCCAGCATGAAGGCGACCGCCCGACGCACATCCTCGTCATCGTCAATCAGGTGCACGATCCGGTTATCCATGCTGCTTATCCATGCTGCATCTCCTCCCGTCCGATTCCTCTGAGAGACAGACGGAAAACCGTGCCGCCGCCCGGATTATCCTCCGCCCAGAGCCGCCCGCCATGCGCCTCCACGATGGTGCGCGATATCGAAAGCCCCACCCCCATGCCGTGGCGCTTGGTGGTCATGAAAGGCTGGAACAGCTTGCCGGCGATTTCCGGCGCGATGCCCGGACCGCTGTCGGCCACCGTCACCATCACCATGTCGCCCTCGCCCGGCCCCACCGCGATCCGCAGTTCCCGGCGCGCGGTTTCCTGCAGCGCCTCGATGGCGTTGCGCATCAGATTGAGGATCACCTGCTGGATCTGCACCTTGTCCACCAGCACCATGTCCACGCCGGGGTCGAACACAAAACTCACATGCACGCCGGTTTCCCGGATGCCCACCAGGGCCAGCGCGCTGGCTTCCTCGATCAGCTTCTGCAGGTTTTCGGGCTGGCGGTCGCTGTCGCCCTTGGAGACGAATTCGCGCAGCCGCTTGATGATCTGACCGGCGCGCAGAACCTGCTCCGCCGCGCTGTCCACCGCGCCCCGCACCATCGGCAGGTCTTCCGGCCGCCGGCCGTCCAGCAGCCGCCGCGCGCCGTTGAGATAGCTGGCCGACGCGGTCAGCGGCTGGTTCAGTTCATGGGCCAGGGTGGAGGCCATCTCGCCCAGCGCGGTATAGCGCGCCATGAAGATGAGCTCGGCCTGCAAGTCCTGAAGCCTTTGCTGGGTCTGCTGCCGCTCGGTGAGGTCGCGGACAAAACCGGTGAAGAAGCGGCGATCGCCGGAGCGCATCTCGCCCACCGCCAGCTCCATGGGAAAGGTGGACCCGTCCTTGCGCTGGCCCACCACCAGGCGGCCGATGCCGATGATCCGGCGCTCGCCCGTCGCCATGTAGCGGGACAGGAAAGCGTCGTGCTGGGAACGGTAAGGCTCCGGCATCAGGATGGAGACGTTCTTGCCCACCGCCTCGGCGGCGGTAAAGCCGAACAGCTTCTCGGCGGTGGCGCTGAAGGACTGCATGATGCCCCATGTGTCGATCACGATCATCGCATCGGGCACCGTGTCCAGAACCGATTGCAGATGGGCCTCGCGCTCCACCAGCGCCGCCTGGGCGGCGCGGGCCGCGGTGATGTCGCGGGCGACCTTGGAGGCGCCGATCAGCGCGCCATTCTCGTCCCATACCGGCGATACGGTGACTGACACATCGATAATGGCGCCGTCCTTGCGGCGGCGGCGGGTCTCGAAGCGGTCCACCCTCTCGCCCTGACGGATCCGCGCCAGAATCCGCGCCTCTTCCTC
>CALDFO010000164.1 GCA_937942205.1 uncultured Alphaproteobacteria bacterium | reverse complement strand
CCGCGCCCGCCAGCGCAATGGCCAGCAACCCTGTCTTTTTCATGTCGGTCTCCCTGGTTTGCACCCTCTTTTGCGGTAACGTTCCGTACCGTTTTTGGATGCCGCCCCGGCCATGAACATCTGGAAATAGACCGGGAACTAGGTCTAGGATTGGCGCGTTTAGAAGCGTTCCATTTTATTCGTGATTTCGAGGGAATGACCATGGCCAAGAAACCCAGCAAAACTGCGTCCGGCAAAGCCGCCAAAGCCGCGCCGCGGCTGTCCACCCAGACCGACCTGTCCGGCAACGCCGTGCCGGAAATCGCCGAGGCCCTGAACGGGCTGGTGGCGGATTCCTATGCCCTCTACACCAAGACCAAGAACTTCCACTGGCATGTGTCCGGACCGCATTTCCGCGACTACCACCTGCTGTTCGACGAGCAGGCAACCGAGATTTTCGCCACCATCGACGAACTGGCCGAGCGTGTCCGCAAGCTGGGCGCCAAGACCCTCCATTCGATCGGCGAGGTCGCCCGCCTCCAGACCATCAAGGACAATGACAAGGATTTCGTCTCGCCCAACGACATGCTTGGCGAGCTGATGGACGACAACAAGGCAATCATCAAGCGGATGCGCGCCGCCCATGACATCGCCGACAAGCATGAGGATGTGGCGACGGCCTCGATCCTGGAAAACTTCATCGACGCGGCCGAAAAGCGCAACTGGTTCCTGTTCGAAGCCAGCCGGACCGGCACCGGCTCCGGCCACTGACCGGCAGCACGCATCAGGATACGCAAAGACCAAAGGCCGGCTCGCGGGAGCCGGCCTTTTTCATGCGCCTTCACATCCGGGTCAGGGCTGTGTGAATTTGCCCAGAGTGCAGATCTGGGCGCCGGCCAGCGTCACCAGGGTGCTTTCATTCTCGCAAGCCTGGCGGGTGCCGGTGGGCAGCTTCCAGGCAAAACCGTTGAACTTCAGGTCGGGACAGTATCCCCGCAGGTGGTTCACCAGGGTCCGTCCATCCTTCATCTTGAAGACCAGCACCTTGCCGTCCTTGGATGTGCTGCTGGCGATGTCGCGGGTGTCCAGACATCGGTTGGCGGCGGCGGCGGGCGGGATGACCAGGGTGCCCGTCAGCGCCAGGCCGGCGGTCAGGGTTGCCAGGCGTGTCCGTCGCGTTCTCATGATCATCTCCGGGTCGTTGCCCCCTGCCCGCCAGTATCCGCCCGGCACGGCCGGACCGCAATAGCTACTACCAGTGTAATACTTGACGGCGGGCGCGGCAGGGCCCAATGGTCCCGCCCTGCTTTCCGGCCTTTATCCAGGAGATTTGCCGTGTCCGCCTCCGCCAGCCCCTCCCAGGTGACCATGACCTTGCCCGACGGCAAGGCGCTGACGTTCCCCAAGGGTGTGACCGGCGGGGAAATCGCCGCGGCCATCGGCCCCGGCCTGGCCAAGGCCGCCCTGATCGTCACGGTCAACGGCCAGGAATACGACCTTTTCCGGCCCATCGAGCAGGACGCCCGGATCCGCATCATCACCCGCAAGGATCCGGAGGCGCTGGAACTGATCCGTCACGACATGGCCCATGTGCTGGCCATGGCGGTGCAGGCGCTCTATCCCGGCACCCAGGTCACCATCGGCCCGGCGATCGAGGACGGCTTCTATTACGACTTCGCCCGCGACATCCCCTTCACCCCCGACGATCTGCCCAAGATCGAGGAGAAGATGCGCCAGATCATCAAGGCG
>CALDFO010000163.1 GCA_937942205.1 uncultured Alphaproteobacteria bacterium | reverse complement strand
GAGGCCTAGGGGCGCCGGCGCGCTTGCTGCCAATTCCCCCTAGGTTGCTGGAAATGGCGGGCAGACTCACCGGCAAGGGCCAGGAAGTGTGCCGCCTGACGGGTTCGCTGGAATTCGATATCAGCCACCTCAAGGCGCAGCTGGGATGGCAGCCGGTGATCAGCACCGAAGATGCTTTATACCAAACCGGACAATCCTTCGCGGGCGATGCGTCGTGACGTTGCATCTTCTTCTGATTGGAGGCGTGGCGGCGGCGCTGCTGTGCACCGTCCTGACCGGCCTGATGCTGTGGAGCGGGCTTGCCTGGCGCGTGGTGGATACGCCCAACGAGCGCTCGTCGCATACCAGGCCGACGCCGCGCATTGGCGGCGCCATCCTGATGGTATCGGCTTTCGCGGTACTGGCTTTTTTGCCTGTGGGCGTGCTGTGGCCGGCGCTGATACCGGCTGCGGCGCTTGCGGTGCTATCCTTCTGGGACGATGTCCGCTCGCTGACGGCGCGTACCCGCTTTGGCGGCCACCTGCTGGCGGCCATCGCGGTGGTGCTGCTCTATCCGGTGCAGCCTTTGTGGCTGGCGGTGCCGCTGGTGCTGTTCCTGATCTGGCTGACCAATCTTTACAACTTCATGGACGGCATCGATGGCATCGCTGGGGGCATGGCGCTGTTTGGATTCGGCGCTTACGCAGCAGCGGCCTGGATCGGCGGCAACGCGCCGCTGGCGCTGGTGGCGATGGTGCTGACGGGGGCGGCAATCGGCTTCCTGATCTTCAATTTCGCGCCGGCGCGAATCTTTATGGGCGATGCGGGCGCCATTCCCCTGGGTTTCCTGGCGGCGCTCCTGGGATATCTCGGCTATCGCGAAGGCACTTGGCCGTGGTGGTTCGCGCTGCTGGTGTTTTCGCCCTTCATTGTCGATGCCACCATCACTCTGCTGCGCCGGCTGCAGGCGGGCGAAAAGGTCTGGGCGGCGCACCGCTCGCATTACTATCAGCGCATGTCCCAGTCATCGTTTGGCCATCGCGGCACGACCTTGTGCTGGTATCTGCTGATGGCCGCCGCCGCGGGGAGTGCGTTGTGGCTTCGTACCGCATCCTTCATGATTGTAGGCGCGGCGGCCCTGACTTGGATCACAGTCTATCTGGTCCTGCTGTTGTGGATCGACCGGCGCTGGCCGCGCCATACTGTGCGGCTGGTTAGAGGCGCTGAGATAGTGGATTGAAGTCATGAAAATTCTTTTCTTTGCGGATAATTTCCCGCCAGAGGTGAACGCGGCCGCTTCGCGCGTCTACGAGCGTGCAGTGCTGTGGGTTAAGGACGGTCATGAGGTGACGGTGATCACCAGCGCGCCTAATTTCCCGCAAGGGGCCGTCTATGCCGGTTATCGCAATCGGGTTCGCCAGGTGCAAACAATAGATGGCATCCGGGTGGTGCGGGTATGGACTTTCATCGCCGCCAATGAAGGCGTCGTTCGCCGTCTTGTCGATTTCCTGTCCTACATGGTTACCAGCTTCGTCTTCGCTTTTGGAGAGAAGCGGCCTGACATCGTGACAGCGACCTCGCCGCAATTCTTCTGCGCCGTCGGCGCCTGGGCGCATGCGCGGCTGCGCGGATTACCCTTTGTTTTTGAACTCGGCGATTTATGGCCGGCTTCGATCATGGCGGTAGGTGCCATGCGCAAGAGCGTCATGATACGTCTGTTCGAGAAGCTGGAATTGTTCATGTATCGTCATTCTGACCGTATTGTCGCTCTAACCCGGGACTTCAAGCGCGATTTGATCTCCCGCGGCATCGCGGCACACAAGATCGATGTGGTACGCAACGGCGTTGATCTTTCGCGCTATGCTCCACGTCCGCGCGACGGTGCCAAAGTCGCGGCGCTGGGCCTGGAAGGCAAGTTCGTGCTTGGCTATCTGGGCACGCACGGAGCTGCGCACGCGCTGTCCAATATTTTTGATGCCGCAGCGATATTGAAGGACAGGGTGCCGCAGGTGCATTTCCTGTTTGTCGGCGACGGGGCGGAGCGCAAGCAACTCTTGGCGCGGCTGGAGACCGAAAAGCTGCCCAACGTTACTATGATCGGCCCGCGTCCCAAGACGGAGATGCCGTCCTGGTGGAGTCTGTTGGACATGTCGCTGATCAGCCTGAAGAAGCAGGCCCTGTTCAGCGGCGTCATCCCTTCCAAGATTTTCGAGGCTATGGGCATGGGCATTCCGCTGCTGTTTGTTGGTCCGTCTGGAGAAGGCTCGGAGATCCTGGTTGAGGAGGATTGCGGCATCCTGGTGCCGCCAGAGGATCCGCAGGCATTGGCTAAGGCCGCCGAAATGTTGTTGGCCGACCCGGCACGGGTGGTAGAGCTGCGGCGGAATAGCCGCGAGGCTGCCGGCAGACACTCCCGTGCTGCGCAGGCGGCGGGAATGATCGCCGTGTATCAATCTGTACTGTCGCGCTGATGCGCGTCGATCAGTTCGGCTTCGAACTCCCTGAAAACCTGATCGCCTTGCGCCCCGCCGAACCGCGCGCCAGCGACTACCAGACGGTTTATACCGACCGTGCCGGTTCGGTGGCGGCGCCGACCGCCGGCCTGTATTTCACGCCGGGTTACCGGTTCCGCGCAGCCGACATTCTAGCGACCAATTTCCACCTGCCGCGCTCAACCTTATTCATGCTGGTAAGCGCCTTCATGGGACTGCAGGTCATGCAGGCCGCCTATGCCGAAGCCGTCCGCGCGGGCTATCGCTTCTATTTCTATGGCGATGCCTGTCTGTTATTGGGGCGGCCATGAACCTGGGTTTCGAAATTGGTGCCAGGGATGGCGCCGCGCGCACCGGCGTCATCCGCATGGCGCGTGGCGATATCCGGACGCCGGCTTTCATGCCGGTGGGCACGGCAGCCACGGTCAAGGCGATGCTGCCGCAAAGCGTGCACGAAACCGGCGCCGACATACTTCTGGGCAACACCTATCACCTGATGTTGCGTCCCGGCGCGGAGCGCATCGCCCGGTTGGGGGGGCTACACAAGTTTATGGACTGGCAGCGCCCCATCCTGACCGATAGCGGCGGCTTCCAGGTCATGTCGCTGTCGGCGCTGCGCAAGATTACGGAAGAGGGGGTGCGTTTCAAGTCGCATATCGACGGGCATACCGAGTTTCTTACGCCCGAGCGGGCGATGGAAATCCAGCGCCTGCTGGGCTCGGACATACAGATGGTGCTGGATGAATGTCCAGCGCTGCCAGCCGAAAAGCCGGTTATCGAGAAATCGCTGGCCATGTCGATGCGCTGGGCGAAGCGTTCCAAAGATGCCTTCGGCCAACAATCGGGCCGCGCCTGTTTCGGCATCGTACAGGGCGGTACCTATGCCGACCTACGCGTCCGTTCCGCCGAGGCGTTGGCTGAGATCGGTTTTGACGGCTATGCCGTGGGCGGCTTGGCGGTAGGTGAACCTCAGGCGGTGATGCTCGAAACGTTGGAGGCGACTGTGCCGCACCTGCCGGTCGACCGCCCCCGCTACTTGATGGGTGTAGGCAAGCCTCATGATATCGTTGGTGCGGTGCTGCGTGGCATCGATATGTTCGATTGCGTGCTTCCTACTCGCTCGGGCCGCAATGGTCAGGCTTTCACTTGGGACGGCGCCCTCAATTTGAAAAATTCCGCTCACGCGGAGGACGCCGCGCCGCTCGATCCGGCCTGTCGCTGCCCCGCTTGCCGTCAGTTCAGCCGCGCGTATCTGCATCACACAGTCAAGGCGGGAGAGATTCTTGCCGCTATGTTGCTGACGTGGCATAATCTGACTTTTTATCAGGATTTGATGGCGACCTTGCGCGCTGCCATTGCGGTTGGAGATGTTCGTGCTGTGGCGAGCCGCATTTTCCGGAGCTATGGGG
>CALDFO010000162.1 GCA_937942205.1 uncultured Alphaproteobacteria bacterium | reverse complement strand
CCCAGATCCAGCGGCGCGAGGCCATGTCGGGCGCGGCCAGGATGGTTTTCAGCGCGGCCAGAACCGGCTTGGTGGCATCGAAGGCCGGTTCGCCGGTCAGCGGCGCGCGCTCGGTATAGGGGCGCTGATAGACGGGGGCGGCGTCCGACAAGGCGGTGATGGGCATGTCGGCGACGGTTTCGCCCTTGTGCTTGACCACCAGGCGCTGGGTGTCGGTGGTGATGCCGATGACGGCGAAATCCAGTTCCCATTTCTTGAAGATGGCTTCGGCCTCGGCCTCGCGGCCCGGCTTGAGGACCGCCAACATGCGCTCCTGGCTTTCCGACAGCATCATCTCATAGGCGGTCATGTTGGCTTCGCGCTGGGGCACCTTGTCCAAGTCCAGCTCGATGCCGCTGCCGCCCTTGTCGCCCATCTCGGCGCTGGAGGAGGTCAGGCCCGCCGCGCCCATATCCTGGATCGCGATGATGGCGTCGGTGGCCATCAGTTCCAGGCAGGCTTCCAGCAGCAGCTTTTCGGTGAAGGGATCGCCGACCTGCACGGTGGGGCGCTTTTCCTCGGAGGCGTCGTCGAACTCGGCGGATGCCATGGTGGCGCCATGGATGCCGTCGCGCCCGGTCTTGGAGCCGACATACACCACCGGATTGCCCGCGCCCTTGGCGGCGGAGAGGAAAATCTTGTCCTGCCGCGCCAGGCCCACGCACATGGCGTTGACCAGGATGTTGCCGTTATAGCTGCGGTGGAAATTCACCTCGCCGCCCACGGTGGGCACGCCCATGCAGTTGCCGTAACCGCCGATGCCCGACACCACCCCCGACACCAGATGGCGGGTCTTGGGGTGCGAGGGTTCGCCGAAGCGCAGCGCGTTCATCATGGCGATAGGCCGCGCGCCCATGGTGAAGACGTCGCGCAGGATGCCGCCCACGCCGGTCGCCGCGCCCTGATAGGGCTCGATGAAGCTGGGATGGTTGTGGCTTTCCATCTTGAAGATGGCCGCGTCGCCGTCGCCGATATCGATCACGCCTGCATTCTCGCCCGGTCCCTGGATCACCCAGGGGGCCTTGGTCGGCAGCTTTTTCAGATGGGCGCGGGTGGATTTGTAGGAGCAATGCTCCGACCACATCACCGAAAAGATGCCCAGCTCGACCATGGTCGGCGCGCGGCCCATCAGGTCCAGGATGCGCTTGTACTCGTCGTCCGAAAGACCGTGATCCTTGACGATCTGCGGCGTGATCTGGGTCATGGCGGTTTTCTGTCTATGAAAGCGTTTCGATCAGGCCCTGGAACAGGGCGCGGCCGTCGGTGCCGCCCAGCACATCGTCCACCACCCGTTCGGGATGGGGCATCATGCCCAGCACATTGCGTTTGTCCGACAGGATGCCGGCGATATTGCGGGCCGAGCCGTTGACGTCGCTCTGATAGCGGAACAGCACCCGGCCTTCGCCTTCCAACCGGTTCAGGGTTTCGTCATCGGCGAAATAGTTGCCCTCGCCATGGGCCACCGGAAAG
>CALDFO010000161.1 GCA_937942205.1 uncultured Alphaproteobacteria bacterium | reverse complement strand
GAATGGCGTGGCGCATGGACGACCCCGGATGATCCTCTGGCCGCGGCACTCTAGCGGGTCGCGGCGCAAAAAAAAGCCGGGAGCGAGGCTCCCGGCTTTTCCGTCTCGTGTGCGGCGCGCTAGTGGACGCTGACGGGGGTCAGCGAGTTCTGCACCGCCGCGCCATAGGCGCTTTCATACCCGTCGGTGAAGCCCAGCACGCTGCCGTCCTCGGCATGGAGCACATAGAGCTTCATGCCCGCCGGCAGCTCGATATTGGCGGGCAACAGGCCGAGGCGGCGCGCCTCGTCGCTGCCCGTGGGTTTGATGTAGGCGATACGGCCGGCCACGGCGCGGTCCTCCAGGTCTTCGGCTTCGAATCTGTCCATCATGGCTGGCCTCCAGTCTTAATCGTCACGACCCTCACATCGGGTTTTGCGGCCTTTCGGGCCAAATCGATCATCAGCAGTCCGTTTTCCAACGCGGCAGCCGACACTTCGATGCCGTCCGCCAGCACGAAGCTTCGCAAAAATTGCCGTGCCGCGATGCCCCGGTGAAGGAACGTTTTGCCGTCCTGCTCCGCCTGCTTGCCGCGCACCACCAGTTGGCGGTCCTCCTCGGTGATGATGAGGTCGTCCTTGGCGAAGCCCGCCACCGCCAGGGTGATGCGGATCGCGCCGTCGGAAAACTGTTCGATGTTGCAGGGCGGATAGGCGTCCGCGCCACCCCGCGCGCTGCGTTCCAGCAGGCGCTCGATATGGTCGAAACCCAGCAGATAGGGACTGGAAAAGATGGTAGGCCGGTTCATCGCGATCAGCCCTCCTTTCCGAGCGGCTGTGGGCGCGGCCCCTTTATGAGCACCGCGTCCGACCTGATATGGTGCTGCTTCGTTCGCATTCAAGGTATGGGTTGCCGCTGGCAACACCGGGCAGGACCATTTACGTGCTTGTGCTTCTCGATGATGCCGTCCAGGGCCGCCGCCGGGCCTTCCAGGCGCCGTTGTCGGTGATCGCCGCCGACCGGCCGGATCAGGTTCCGGCCGCGCTGGCGGCCGTCACAGCGGCGCTGGATCAAGGCCGTTTCGTGGCCGGATGGCTGGGCTATGAACTGGGCCATGTTCTGGAACCCCGGCTGGCCGTGTCGGTCCGGCCCGGTCCCTTGCTGCGGCTGGGCGTGTTCGCGGGGCCCAGCGACGCGCCGCCGGTGCCGGGAGGGCGGACCCCAGGAGGGCGGACCCCAGGAGGGCGAACCTATGTGAGCCCGCTGCGCCCGGAATGGGATCAGGCGGCCTATGCCGCGCGCTTCTCACAGGTGAAAGACCTGATCGCGGCGGGCGACATCTATCAGGCCAATCTGTCCTTCCGCGCGCATTTCGGTTTTCTGGGTGAGGCGCGGGCGCTCTACGAGCAGTTGCTGGCGGTCAGCGGCGCGGCCCATTGCGGTTTCGTGGACGACGGCGCCCGGCAGGTGCTGAGTCTGTCGCCGGAACTGTTCTTCGATCTGGCCGCCGACGGCGCCATCACGGTGCGGCCCATGAAAGGCACGCTGGCGCGCGACGGCGATGACGCGGCGGGCCGGGCGCGGCTGGCGGCGTCGCCCAAGGACCGCGCCGAGAATCTGATGATCGTGGATCTGATCCGCAACGATCTCTCGCGGCTGGCGGTGGGCGGCAGCGTGGCGGTGTCGAACCTGTTCCAGGTGGAGACTTATCCCACCCTGCACACCATGGTCTCCACCGTGGCGGCGACGCTGCGGCCCGGGGCGGGCGTGACGGACATCCTGCGGGCGCTGTTTCCCTGCGGCTCGATCACCGGCGCGCCCAAGATCCGGGCGATGGAAATCCTGCGTGATCTCGAAACCTCGCCGCGCGGCGCCTATTGCGGGGCGGTGGGATATTTTGCGCCCGATAGGTCTGCACATTTTAATGTTGCGATCCGCACCATTACGCTTTCCGGCGGGCGGGGCGAGTTGGGCATCGGCGGCGGGGTGGTTCAGGACTCGGTGATGGAAAGCGAATATGCCGAATGCCTGCTCAAGGCGCGTTTCTTCGAGACGGCGCGCAAGCCGCTGGAACTGATCGAGACACTGGGCTGGCGCGACGGCCGCTTCACGCGCCTGCCGCTGCACATGGCGCGGATGGAAGCCTCGGCACGGGTGCTGGGCCTGTCCTACAATTCCTGTGATGCGCGTCTGGCCTTGCAGGCTGCGGTGGAAGGAAAGAAGGGGAAATTCCGAATCCGCCTGACGTTGGACGAGGCGGGAGCCCTCCGCGCTACCGCCCATGCGCTGCCGGATGATCCGCCGCACTGGACCTATGCGGTCTCGCCGTTGCGGACGGACAGCGCCGATCCGCTGCTGCGTCACAAGACGACCTGGCGCGAGATGTACGATGCGGAAGCAAAGCGCAGCGGCAGCGACGAGGTGATCTTCCGCAACGCGCGTGGCGAACTGACCGAGGGCGCGCGCAGCAACATCTTTGTCCGCCGCGACGGCGTGCTGCTGACCCCGCCGCTGGACTGCGGCCTGCTGCCGGGCTGCCTGCGCGCCGAACTGCTCGAAACCGGCCAGGCGCGGGAAGCGGTTCTGACACCTGCCGATTTGCAGGGTGAAGTGTGGTTCGGAAATTCCCTGCGGGGGCTTATTTTGGGGACCCCCATCTGACGCAGCTCAGGTTTGCGAAGACGCAAACACTTCGCTACGCCGTTTGGTACGCTGTTGCTACCAAACTCCCCCGCATTGGGCGCTTCGCGCCGCGGGGGAAGAAAGCCGGTGTTCCGGTCAACCGGCTCGCGCGGCCAGCGCCGCCAGCAGCGCCACGCTTTCCGGCAGCAGCCAGCCCGCCACTTCGCTGAGGCGGCCCGCCGCGACGTCGGCCTGGACCGCGTCCGCCAGCGATTGTCCCGTCAGCGCCTCGCGCAGCCGCGTGGCGGCATGGGCGGGCTCGACCGGCAGGCGCGCGCCGATCACGCGGGCGGTGGCGCGGTCGGCCAGCTGCTCCAGCAGGTCGTCATAAGGCGTGGGCGGATAGTGTTTCACGATCACATCGGTGAAGCGGTACAGGCCCGCCCCCGCCGCGATGGCGGCGAGGCCCGCGCCGGCCAGCAGGACGCGGCGCTTCATGGCAGCACCGTTTTCAGATGGTCGCCCAGCCGCAGCGTCACCGCGATCAGGTTCAGGGTGGGATTGGATGCGCCATAGGTGGGAAAGGTGCTGCTGCCGGTGACGAACAGGTTGCCCACGCCATGCACCCGCAGATTGGCGTCCACCACACTGGTTTTGGAATCGTGGCCCATGCGGGTGGTGCCGATATGGTGATGGCCCCAGTCCATGGTCGCCATCCAATCGGCGCGGCTATGCTTGTTGATCCGCAGC
>CALDFO010000160.1 GCA_937942205.1 uncultured Alphaproteobacteria bacterium | reverse complement strand
TGCACCAGCGATCCGGCGATCAGCCGCCAGCCGTCCACCAGCACGAAGAAGATCAGCTTGAAGGGCAGGGAGATGATCACCGGCGGCAGCATCATCATGCCCATGCTCATCAGGATCGAGGCCACCGCCATGTCGATGATCAGGAAAGGCACGAAGATCAGAAAGCCGATCTCGAAAGCGCGTTTGAGCTCCGACAGCATGAAGGCCGGGGCCAGGGTGGTGACGGCGATCTGGGCCGGATCGTTGACCGGCTTGGTCTTGGCCATGTCCGAAAACAGCTTGAGGTCGGCGCCGCGCACATGCGCCAGCATGAACTTCTTCATGGGCACCAGCGCCTGGGTAAAGCCCTGCTCGGTGGTGACCTGGTTGTTCATCATGGGCTTGATGCCCTGATTGTAGGCGTCGGTCAGGGTCGGGTTCATCACAAACAAGGTGAGGAACATGGCCAGCGAGACGATGACGGCGTTGGGCGGCGACTGCTGCAGGCCCATCGCGGTCCGCAGCAGCGACAGCACCACCACGATCCGCACAAAACTGGTCATCATGATGACGATGCTGGGCGCGATCGACAGCACCGTGATCAGCGCCACGATCTGCAGCATACGGTCGGTGAAAAGCCCGCTGCCGTTCAGGTCGATGCTCAGCCCGCCGCCCGCCGCCGCATTGGCCGCCGGGGCCGCGGCCGCCGCCGCCTGGGCGTAGGCGGCGTTGGGCGCCAGCACCGCCAGCAGCAGCAGGAAGGGCAGCAGGCGCTTGAGGAGGGTCACGGCAGCGGCGCTTCCGGTTTGGCGGGCGGCACGATTCCGGTTTCGATCACCGTCGCGCCTTCGGGCGTGGACAGGACCAGATGTTCGACCGTATCGCGGCGCACGATGAACAGGCGCTGGCGCGGCCCCACCATCAGGGTCTCCACGATGGCCAGCCGCTTGTCGGCGGAGGCGCGGGTGACGCCGGGCACGCCGAAGCGCCGGGCAAGCAGGCCGGCGCCGCCGACCATGGCCAGCACCAGCAGCAGGGCGCCGAAGTATCGCAGGAGGTCCACATAATCCATGGGCGTGATTAACACCCGTCAACCTTAATCGCCGGTTAAGCGGCGGCATATTGTGCCCGGCAAAAACCTCCCGCCGTTAAGGCGCGCTTAAGCATGGCGGGCGCAGTCTGGCCCGGCAATTGATGGCTAACAGAAGGTTACCGCCATGAACCTGCCCGAATTGCCGCTGATGTCCATGCTGCGCGAGCGCATGAGCTGGCTGCACCAGCGCCAGGATCTGTTGTCGCAGAACGTCGCCAATGCCGACACGCCCGGTTATGTCGCCCGCGACCTCAAGCCGCTGGATTTCGACGCGGCGCTGAAGGCCGTGCCGCATGGCATGTTGATGACCACCAATGCGCGCCATATCGCCATGACGCCGTCCAAGCCCGGCAAGTTCGAGGACGCCGTGGCGCGCAGCAGCACCGCCAACCCCAGCGGCACCGCGGTATCCCTGGAAATGGAGATGATCAAGGTCTCCGACACCCAGGCCCAGTTCGCCGCCGCCACCAATCTCTATGCCAAGGCCATGTCGCTGATGAAGACGGCGATCGGCCGCGTCTGAAAAAGGAGAAGCATGATGGATTTCTCGAAGTCTATGGCGGTCGCCGCCTCCGGTATGCGCGCGCAGTCCGAGCGCATGAAGATCATCGCGGAGAATATCGCCAACGCCAATTCCACCTCTCCCACCAAGGACGGCGATCCCTATCGCCGCAAGATCGCGACCATTTCCTCGGAATTCGACCGCGCGCTGGGGGCCGCCACCGTCAATGCCGGCAAGCCGGTCATGGACCGGACCGACTTTCGCACCCGCTATGATCCGGGCAATCCCAATGCCGACGCCCAGGGCTATGTGAAGCTGCCCAATGTGGACAGCCTGGTGGAGATCATGGACATGCGCGAGGCCCAGCGGTCCTACGAAGCCGACCTCAATGTGATGGATTCGACCAAGCAGATGCTGGCCCGGACGATTGATCTTTTAAAGTAACCCCTCCGGCCTTCGCTGGCTTAACCGCGCTACGCGCTGGCCAGCTACGGCCACCTCCCCTTTGAAGCGCTTCGCGCAAAGGGGAGGGATGACCTGAGATGCGTTGAAAGGAACCACAATGGCCATTCCCGCTGCGGCCGCCGCCGCCTATGCCAGCGCCGCCAAGATGGGGGCCGCCGCCCAGGCGGGCGGCGCCGCCTCCGGCGTCGTGCCCGCCAACCTGTCCGGTCCCGGCAGCTTCTCCGATTTCCTGTCGGGCGCGGTGCGCGATTCCATCAACACCATCCGCCAGGGCGAGCAGGCCGCGACCGCGCAGGTCCAGGGCAAGGCCAATCTGGTGGATGTGGTCAATTCGGTGAACGCCGCCGAACTGACGCTGAACACCGTGGTGGCGGTGCGCGACAAGGTCGTGTCCGCCTATCAGTCCATCCTCAACATGCCCATCTGAAAGACATCCCGCATGGATCCCGCCTCGACCATCGACTTCGCCCGCTCTGCCATCCTGGTGCTGCTGACGATCATCGCCCCCGCCATGCTGACCGCGCTGGTGGTGGGCTTGGGCATCGGCCTGCTCCAGGCCCTGACCCAGATCCAGGAGCAGACGCTGGTCTTCGTGCCCAAGATCGTCGCCACCTTCATTGTGCTGCTGATCTGCCTGCCCTTCGCGGGCGCGGCAATGAGCGGGCTGATGAACGATGTCGCCGCGCGCATCGCAGCTTACTAATGGCGAACCGGCGCGACCGCTATCGCTTTTCTATTGGAAAAACGGGCCTACCGCTGCGCTGCTTGAGGCCCGTTTTTCGTAACCCAGCGGCACCATGACCATTCATCTGCCCGCGCTGTCCGGCATGGTCCTGACCTACTTGCTGGTGTTCAGCCGGGTGGGCGCGATGGTCATGCTGCTGCCGGCGATCGGCGAGATGGGCGTGCCTGCCCGCGTCCGTCTGGTGCTGGCCCTGGCCATCGCCTTCGCCCTGACGCCGCAGGTGGCGGGCAGCTATCCTTCCGCCGCGCCGCAGACGGCGGTGGCGCTGACCCTGATGATCGCCCAGGAAGTCACCGCCGGGGTGCTGGTGGGCGCGATGGCGCGCATCATCATGAGCGCGCTGCAGGTGGCGGGCTATCTGATCGCCACCCAGACCGGCCTGGCCTATGCCCAGACGCTTGATCCCACCCAGAACACCCAAGGGGCGGTGCTGGGCAATTTCATGACGCTGTTGGGCACCACCCTGATCTTCATGACCAACCTGCACCATCTGGCGATCGGCGCCATCGCCGGAAGCTATCGCATGTTGCCGCCGGGCGGGCATCTGCCGGTGGCGGACATGGCCCAA
>CALDFO010000159.1 GCA_937942205.1 uncultured Alphaproteobacteria bacterium | reverse complement strand
GGGCACCATCGCCGAGCCGGTGCGGCGGCTGGCGGCGGCGGCCGACCGGGTCCGCTTCGGGCAGTTCCACGGCGAAGGGGCGCGCGGCGACATTCCCAATTTTCCCGAGCGTGACGACGAGATCGGCGACCTGGCCGACAGCCTGAGATCCATGACCGCCGGGCTGTACGACCGCATCGACGCCATCGAAAGCTTCGCCGCCGATGTGGCGCATGAGTTGAAGAACCCCCTCACCTCGCTGGCCAGCGCGGTGGAGATGTTCAGCCGCGCCCGGGACGAGGACAGCCGCGCCCGCCTGCTGGAGATCGTGCGCGGCGACATCAAGCGCATCGACCGGCTGATCACCGACATTTCCGACGCCTCGCGGCTGGACGCCGAACTGTCGCGCGAGGCGCCCGAGCCGGTGGACCTGCCGCGCCTGTTGTCCACCATCATCGAAATCTACCGCATGACCGACGCCGCCCATGCGGTGACCTTCGTGCTGCGCGACGAGCTTGCGCCGGGCACCATCGTCAACGGCCGCGCCGAACGGCTGGGCCAGGTGTTCCGCAACCTGATCGACAATGCGGTGTCCTTCAGCCCGCCGGGCGGAAAGGTCATCGTGACCGCGACGCGGCGCGAGCGGGTGGTGCGCGTGACGGTGGAGGATGAAGGCCCCGGCATTCCGGCGGAAAACCTGGAATCCATTTTCGAGCGTTTCTATACCGAGCGGCCGGTGGAGAGTTTCGGCCGCAATTCGGGGCTGGGCCTGTCCATCGCGCGCCAGATCATCGAAGGCGCGGGCGGGCGCATCCAGGCCGAGAACCGCGCCGACGACCATGCTGATAACCACACTGATAGCCACACTGATAATCACAGGCGCGCAAGCGGCGCGCGGCTGGCGGTGGAATTGCCGGTCGCCGATGGCTGACCCGGGCGTCAACATCCATGCCAGTTGCGTGGCCATCGGAGGCCGCGGAATCCTGCTGCTGGGGGCCAGCGGCGCGGGCAAGTCCGAAATCGCCCTGCGCCTGATCGACCGGGGCGCGGTGCTGGTGGCCGACGACCGCACATTACTTTCGGTCAAGAATGGCGTGCTGCGCGCCGCCGCGCCCGCCGGCATCCGGGGCCTGATCGAAATCCGCGGCCTGGGCATCATGGCGTTGCCCGCGCGATCCGGCGTCGCCGTCGCGCTGGTGGTGCGGCTGGGCCGCGAAGGCAAAAGGCTGCCGGACCGCCAGGAATGGACGCCGCCCGCCCCGCTGAGTCCCGCCACCCTGCCGCCGCAAATCGCGCTGGATGGCCGCCATGCCGCGACACCGGCCAAGATCCGCGCGGCGCTGGCGGCCTTTTCGCGGAATCTGCTGCGCGACACTTTCAACCAAAGGGACAACCCCAAATAGTCCTTCCCCGGCTGCGGGTATTTGATATGGTCCGCGCCTTCATAGGGTTGTTCATGATCGGCATTGTCCTTGTCACGCATGGCCGCCTGGCCCAGGAATTCATCTCCGCGATGGAGCATATGGTCGGCCCCCAGACCCATCTGCGCGCGGTCTGCATCGGCCCCGAGGACGATATCGAGCGCCGCCAGCGCGAGATCGCGGCGGCGGCCAAGTCGGTGGATACGGGCAAGGGCGTGATCATCGCCACCGACATGTTCGGCGGCACCCCCTGCAACCTGGCCCTGACCCTGCTGGAACGCGGCAAGATCGAGGTGCTGGCGGGCGCCAACCTGCCCAGCCTGATCAAGCTGATCGACATCCGCGCCAAGCTGCCGCTGGATCAGGCGGTCAAGGACGCCATCGACGCGGGGCGCAAATACATGCGCGCCGGAAGCGCCGATCTCGCCTGATGACCAAGCTGTCCGCGCGCGTCGTCATTCCCAACAAGCGTGGCCTGCACGCCCGCGCCAGCGCCAAGCTGGTGGAAGCCAGCGCCCGCTTCCAGTCCGACATCCATGTCATCAAGGACGGCAACACGGTCAATGGCCGCTCCATCATGGGGCTGATGATGCTGGCCGCCTCCATCGGCTCGGAGGTGGAGATCACCGCCGAAGGGCCCGACGCCGCCGAGGCGCTGCGCGCCATCCTGGCCCTGGTCGAAGCCAAGTTCGGCGAAGAGTAATGCCGGACGGCGGGACCGTCAGGATGCGCCTGCGCCATCTGCTGGTACTCTTTTTTACTCTCCTGTTCCTCTCTCCCGCGCTGGCCGCGCCGTCGCTCTGGCATGTGACCGGCCCAAGGAACGGAAAAGGCGGCGACGCCTATCTGTTCGGCTCGGTGCATGTGCTGCCGCCCGATGTGGAATGGCGCGGCCCCGAAGTGGCCGCCGCGATGAAGAAAGCCCAGGTGTTCGTCTTTGAAGTGCCGCAAAGCGCCGAGGACATGGCCCGCCTGCAGGCGCTGATCCAGGCGCGCGGCACGCTGCCCGCCGGAGAAAGCCTGCGCGCCTTGCTGCCGGACGACAGCCGTGCCGACTATGACGCGGCGCTGGCGGCGGCGGGGCTGGCGCCGGCGCAGGTGGACGGCATGCGGCCCTGGCTGGCGGCGTTGCAGATGCTGTTCCACCAGCTTGCCCGGCACAATTTCAGCGCCGGGGATGGGGTGGACAACAAGGTGATGGCGCAGGTGGCGGGCCGCGAGCGCCGCTATCTGGAAACCATCGAGGAACAGTTCGCCCTGCTGGCCCCGGACGATCCGGCCCTGGAGATGGAGGAGTTCCGCGCCAGCCTGAAAGACCTGCGCGATGCCAGCGCCCAGATCCGGCCGCTGGTGGACGCCTGGCAGGCCGGCGACCAGTCCGCGCTGGACGACCTGATCAATGGCGGCCTGGCGGACCATCCGGCCGCCCGCAAGGCATTGCTGGATGACCGCAATGCCCGCTGGCTGGTTCAGTTGCGCGCCCTGCTGCGCGAGAAGAAGACCTTTTTCATCACCGTGGGCGCGGGCCATCTGACCGGCCCCAAGGGCCTGCCCGCTTTGCTGCGAAAAGCCGGATTCCGGGTGACAGGGCCCTGAATTGGCGGGCCGGAGCGGGATCGCCGCCGAGCATATGCAAAAACCTTTATATCTTTATTGCCCCTGCCCCGCCCGGCTGCTATGAGCGCCCACGCAATTTGAGGAATCGTGGTCATGGCCGAATTTACCGATTACGTCGTCAAGGACATCTCCCTCGCCGAATGGGGCCGCAAGGAACTCAACATCGCCGAGATCGAGATGCCGGGCCTGATGGCGACCCGCGCCGAATACGGCCCCAAGCAGCCCCTGAAGGGCGCGCGCATCGCCGGTTCGCTGCACATGACCATCCAGACCGCGGTGCTGATCGAAACCCTGAAGGCGCTTGGCGCCGACATCCGCTGGGTGTCGTGCAACATCTATTCGACCCAGGACCATGCCGCCGCCGCCATCGCCGCCGCGGGCATTCCGGTTTTCGCCGTCAAGGGCGAGAGCCTGAAGGACTATTGGGACTATACCGCCAAGCTGTTCGACTGGCATGGCGGCGGCTATCCCAACATGATCCTGGACGATGGCGGCGACGCCACCATGCTGGTGCATCACGGCCTGCGCGCCGAAAAGGGCGATGTCGCCTTCCTGGAAAAGCCGGAGAATGAAGAAGAAGAGGTCTTCTACGCCCTCATCAAGCGCCTCTTGAAGGAAAAGCCCAAGGGCTGGTTCGCCGAGATCGCCGCCTCCATCAAGGGCGTGTCGGAGGAAACCACCACCGGCGTGCACCGCCTCTATCTGATGGAAAAGGACGGCAAGCTGCTGTTCCCCGCCATCAACGTGAACGACAGCGTCACCAAGTCCAAGTTCGACAACCTGTATGGCTGCAAGGAATCGCTGGTGGACGGCATCCGCCGCGGCACCGACGTGATGATGGCGGGCAAGGTCGCCATGGTCGCGGGCTTCGGCGATGTGGGCAAGGGGTCCGCCGCCTCGCTGCGCAACGCGGGCTGCCGCGTCATGATCTCGGAAATCGACCCGATCTGCGCCCTGCAGGCGGCGATGGAAGGCTATGAAGTGGTGACCATGGAGACGGCGGCCCCCAAGGCCGACATCTTCGTCACCGCCACCG
>CALDFO010000158.1 GCA_937942205.1 uncultured Alphaproteobacteria bacterium | reverse complement strand
GGTGGACATCCGTTTCGGCCAGGTGCCCCGCTACAAGAAACCCGCCGGAATCTACTGGCTGCAATCGGCCAGCACCGCCCTGCTGGGCATGGGCCATGACAACCGCATCTGGACCTATCGGGTGCCGTCTTTGCTGGGCGCCATCGCTACCAGCTGGCTAACCTTCTGGTGTGCCATCGCCTTTGCCGGGGGTGTCGCCGCCCTGCTGTCGGGGGCGCTGATGCTGGGCACGGTGCTGCTGACGGCGGAGGCGAGCATCGCTACCACCGATGCGGTGCTGCAAGCCTGTATCGTCGCGGTGATGGCGGTGCTGCTGCGGGTCTATCGCCGTGCGCGCGATCCGGACGCGCCGTCCCCGTCCACCCGCATGGTGATGTTCGGCTGGGCGGCCTTGGCGCTGGGCGTGCTGGTCAAGGGGCCGGTGGCCCCGGCGGTGGCGCTGGCGACGATCCTCGCGCTGTCGGCCTGGGACCGTGAGATCGGATGGCTGGGCGCATTGAAGCCGGTGCGCGGTTTCCTGCTGTTGCTGGTGCTGGTGTTGCCCTGGCTGGTGGCCATCACGATCCAGAGCAATGGCGCCTTCTTCCAGCAATCCCTGGGCAACGACTTCGCCGCCAAGCTGGCGGGCGGCCAGGAAAGTCACGGCGCGCCGCCGGGCTATTATCTGGCCTTGTCGGCGGCGGCCTTTTTTCCCGCCATCCTGTTCGTGCTGCCGGGGGTAGCGCAGGGAATCGCGCGCCGGGCCGATCCGGCGATCCGCTTCCTGCTGGTCTGGGCGGCAAGCTGGTGGATCGCGGTGGAGATCGCCCCCACCAAGCTGCCGCATTATGTGCTGCCCGCCTATCCGGCGCTGGCCATCCTGGCGGCGCTGTTTGTGATCGCGCCGCAGGCCGCGCGCGGCATGACGACGGCGCGCTGGATCGCCGCCCTTCAGTTTCTGGCCGGGGCGCTGCTGCTGGCCGCCGCGCCCATCCTGCTGCCGCATCTGTATGGCGAGGGCGTTCCCTGGTGGTTGATGGCGTTGGCCGCACTGGGACTGATGCTGGCCTTGGCGGCGCTGGTGCTGTCGCTGCGGCGGCAGATGGTTCCGGCCGTAGCCGCCGCGCTGTTGGCGATGCTGGTGCTGGTCCCCACCTTGACGATGGGCGCGGGCCCACGCCTGACCCAATTATGGATCACCGAGCGCCTCAAGCCACTGGTCGCCGCCGGCAGCCATCCCGGCGATCCGCCACCCGCGCTGGCGGGCTATCAGGAACCCAGCATGGTGTTCGCCCTGGGCAAGGATGTCCTGCTGACCGACGGCAAGGGCGCCGCCGAGGCCGGTGCACGCATGGGCGGACTGGCGCTGGTGGAAGACCAGGAGCTGGGCGGCTTCCTGGCGCGGCTGGCCGAACTGCAGGCCGACGCCGCGCCGCAAGCCGAGGTGTCTGGCTTCAACTATTCGCGCGGACGCAAGGTGCATGTCACCATCTTCCGTGTGGCGCGGTTGCACGATCCGCGCGAGCCGCGCCGGTAAGCTTCCTTAAGCCGTTTACCACGCCGCCAAGCCGTGCTTGGCCGCCGCGCCCGTTGCGCTAAGGGTTTTGCCGAAAACCTCAGGCGCGTTGGGTTAACGCCATGTCCGATCTTCTCCGCTGGCGCAACGATCACAAATTGCTGCCGCTGCTTCTGCTGGTGTCGCTGGTGCTGCTGCTGGCCATCGTCGCGGCCGCCTTGTGGTCCGCCCGCAACGGCGGCGCGCCGATGCGCTTTGCCTCCATGCGCCTGCAGGGCGCGTTCGCGCGCGTTGAGATCGGCCGCACCTCCCAGCCGCAGCTGGCCGGGCTGGGTTTCGACACCCATCGCCTGCGGGCGCGCACCCTGTCGGGCCTGGGCGTGCAGGAGTATTTCATGCCCCGCACCAGCCGCGAGTTCGACCGTCTCGATCCGGCGGCGGCGCTGGCGCTGCAGCAGGCGCTCGGCGGCCCGCCGCCGCCGCAGTGGCTGTCGG
>CALDFO010000157.1 GCA_937942205.1 uncultured Alphaproteobacteria bacterium | reverse complement strand
CCTTCTGCGCGGTCTTGGCCTGTTCAGCTTCGGCTTCAGCCTTTTCACGGGCTTCACGGGCAACCTTGGCGAGGCGATCATCTTCTTCCCGCTTCAGGCGCCGGGTTTCAGCATCGGCGGCGTCACGCGCCTCCTCTTCCTTGCGCAGCTTTTCCCGCTTGCGCCGTTCCTTGGCGTCCAGGCGGTCACCCACCGCCTTGCGCAGCTCCGTCAGGCGAGTCTTGGTCTCGTCCATTTCGGTGCGCTGGGCATCATCCAGCAGGCTAGAATTGTTCACGGGCGTGGCCAGCAGGCTGACGATCCCGCCCGGCTTGATCAGCGCGTCCAGCTGCTGCACCAGCGCGTCATCCGGCTCTTCACCGGCGTCCACGATGGCGGCGTTCAGCTTGTCCGCTTCCTTCATGTGGCCGCGGATTTTCTTGATGTTGTCGACGTTGGTTTCCTTCTCGGCGCGCTCGCGTTCCTTGCGCTCCGCCGCCAGCCGGCGCTCTTCAGCTTCGGCCCGTTCGGCCTCTTCCCGCGCCGCCTTGGCCCGCGCCTCTTCAGCGGCCGCACGCTCGCGCGCTTCCTGCTCAGCCTTTTCGGCAGCCACCCGGCGCTCTTCCGCTTCAGCGGCGCGCCGTTCAGCGGCCTCCCGCTCCAGACGGGCAGCTTCGGCGGCCGCGCGCTGGCGCTCAGCCTCTTCCGCCGCAACGCGCTCAGCCTCGTCACGCTTCTGCTGCAGATAGTCCTCATGGACCGCCGCCGCGTCGGCCATCATGGTGGCCAGCTTTTCTTCGCGGGTGGCGAAGAAGTTCTGCACCACCTTGACCAGGCCGTCCCAGGGCTTCTTTTCTTCCTTCTTGTAGCCGGCCAGGTTGGACTTCAGCTTCTTGCCCTTGCTCAGCAGGTCCTGCAGGGCCTGGGCGACATCCGCGTCCTTCAGCGTCAGCTTTTTGGGATAGGTGGCCAGGTCCTTTTCCATCTGGCCCAGCTCAGTGTCGACTTCCGGGAAGCGGGTCTGCAGGTCCGCCAGCATGTCTTCGCTGGACGGGGCAATGACGGGGCCTTTGTTGTGGCCGACGGGGGCGGGGGCGTGCGCTTCAGACATGGATTACTTCCTTTTCGAACGGGGGTTTGGGATGGATTGGACTTTGGCGATGTCAACGGGGCCGATGTCCGGCGGCGGTTTTCCGGGCTGAAACTTCAGCATCATTTTCTCGAACTCAGCCTTCGGGATAGGCCGCATGGACAGGCTGGGCCATTCGGCGCGCGGGTCCCTGGGCTTGCCGCCCAGCTCGCATTGCAGGATATGATTGCCGGTGGGCTTGTCCGTGGTCAGGTCATATTCCGGCTCGCGCCAGATACGGGCCGGGACGAACGCGCCGC
>CALDFO010000156.1 GCA_937942205.1 uncultured Alphaproteobacteria bacterium | reverse complement strand
GCTCGCCGTCCGGGGCGAAGGCGACGATGGAGGGGGTGGTGCGGGCGCCTTCCGCGTTCTCGATGACCTTGGGGGCCGCGCCTTCCATGACCGCCACACAGGAGTTGGTGGTGCCAAGATCGATGCCGATTACTTTAGCCATTGCGTGTTCCTCTCATTGGGCATGGTGTCCTGGCCCCTGGCGGCGGCCCTCCGGTCCATCCCATTGAATTCTTTGACAAAACCGACGCCGGGCCAAAGCCCCTGCCGGTACAGGCGGTATATAGGGAGGCTGGCAACCCTTGCCAAGGCTCCGCTGCGATTCGCGGCGCGGCACAGGCGCGCGCAGCATAGGTCATCCTCCCCCTTGTGCGCGAAGCGCACCCAAAGGGGGGGAGGTGGCTTCAACGTGCGAAGCCGACCTCTTGGGAGGCGAGCGTAAGTTGAAGCCGGAGGGGGAATATTATCAACGTATTCCAGAGACCACCCTCCCCCTTGCGCGCGAAGCGCGCCCCAAGGGGGAGGTGATTTCAGCGAACGAGGCATGTGCGAGGGCGAAAGCCCGAGCAGCCGAGTGGAAGCTGAAACCGGAGGGGGTCATTAAAGAAAGAAAGTTGGATTCCCGCTTTCGCGGGAATGACAAAGATGAGCCAGCAGAGGCCCGCCTCCCCCTTATGCGCGCAGCGCATTCAAGGGGGAGGTGTCGTCAGCGAGCGAGACACATGCGAAGGCCGGACGGCCGGAGCAGTCGAGCGGAAGCTGACGACGGAGGGGGTAATTAAAGGAACTTACGGAATCGCCGCCGCCGCGGCGATGGACAGCGGCGTGGACAGCGGATTCAGAAGCTGCATGGCCTCGGCGAAGACGGTGCTGTCCACCCGCACCACATCGCCCGGATAGATGGCGGTGGTGCGGTCGGTGGGCATACGGACTTCGCGGTTGGTGCCCTCGCGCCGGACATAGACCTTGCTCTCCACCGCCGCCGGGGTGAAGCCGCCCGCCAGGGCAATGGCGTTGAGCGCATTCATATGGTTGACATACGGGTACTGGCCGGGGCGCGTCACCGCGCCGATGATGTAGAAAGGCCGGTAGGTGGAGACTTCCACCGAGACACGCGGCGATTTCAGATAGCCTTGCGCCAGGGCGCCGCCGATCACGCCTTCCAGCTGCTGGGCGGTATAGCCCGCAGCGCGCAACTGGCCCACCAGCGGCATCCGGATGAAGCCGGAACTGTCGATGGTATAGTCGCCCGACAGGTCGGTTTCCTCGAACACCGTCAGCTTCAGCTTGTCGCCCACGCCCAGCAGGTAATCGGGATTGCCGCCCGGCGCGGCGGCGGCGGGATAATAGGCGCCACGCGGCGCGGCGACATAGCCGTTCGGATTGGCCTGGGCGGGCGGCAGCGGCTTGTAGCCGTACTCCATGGGCTCGCCCAGCGGACGCGGCGGCTGCGATGCCAGCGGCGGCGCGGCGGCCATCGCCTGCGGCGCGGGCTGATATTGCGGGGGTGGCGCATTCATTGGCGCATTCACGGGCCCATTCACCGGCGCACCCATCGGGGCAGCATACATGCCATTGGCGGCGACCGGGACCGACAGGCTGCTGGGAACGGGGCTATAGCCGTAATTGGACGGCGCGCCGCCACCATTGGGCGGGACATAACCGCCATTCACCGGCGCGGCGTTGTAGCCGTTGTTGGCGCTGGCGGCGGCGGTGCGCGGCAGGGTGGCGGTGGCGGGCGTGAAATCGGCGGCGGCCCCGACGGGCGTCAGGCCGTAATCGTCGAACCGCTGGGCACGGGCGGGCTGGAACATGGCGAACAGCAACAGGCCGCCCAGCAGGATGCCGACGATGCGGACAAGGAAAAGCGGAAAGGACTGGCCCATGGCCGCGATCCTATAAGCCGCGACCTTACGAAAGTGCTATCACTGTTGGGGTCGCGGTAAAGCAATTCTTAACGGTAATGAACCCTGTTTGCGGAAAGATGTGCCATGGCGGGACAAAAACTGTTCGCGGTCTATGCCGGAGGCCGCGCCCCCCGCGCCAACACCGAACTGCATGACGTGCTGTTCGTGACCGGCGCGGCGATCGAGGACTCCTATGAGCAGCTGCTGGACAAATGGTTCGGCGATCCCAAAAGCCTGCATATTGATAGCTGGCTGGAACTGGATGTGGTGGATGGCTGGCGCATTACCTTACACGGCGAAAACCGGAGGGAGTCAGAAAACAAACTCTACTTCGTCAATCTGGGCGCGTATCGCGACGGCGAATTCACCGAACTTCATGCCTGCGGCTTCTATGTCGCCGCCTCAGCCCCACAGGCCAAACAGCGGGCGCTGGACGAACACTTCCGGGGCAAGGTCCATGAAAAGCACAAGGACGATCTGCTGGCGGTGGACGATCTGATCGCGCTGACCGCCGTGAACGGCGCGCATATCACCCTCACCCATACCGGCGAGGTGTCAGCCGCCAAACCCAACAATGGCTATCACGTCATTCCCAAAGCGGTGATCGCGGCCTGGCAAAGACAGCGGAAACCCTGACTGTCATTCCCGGCGAGCAAGGCGAAGCCTTGCGAGGGAAGGGAACCCAGGCTGTCACCACAGGCTGTTGACCTGCCTGGATCCCCTTACCGCGCCGTGTCCGTATGCTGACGCACCGGACCGGCGCGCCGGGGATGACAGACAACACAGCGAATGACGCTTTGCGCAGAGGTCTTAGACCAGGCGGCTCTTGCGCACCGCCGCCGCGATGAAGGAGGTGAACAGCGGGTGCGGCTCCAGCGGGCGCGATTTCAGTTCGGGATGGAACTGCACGCCGATGAACCAGGGATGGCTGGGGATTTCCATGATCTCCGGCAGCCGCCCGTCCGGCGACCAGCCCGACACATCCATGCCGTGCTTGGCCAGATCCTTGGCATAGCCGGTATTGACCTCATAGCGGTGGCGATGGCGCTCGCTGATGGTGGTGGCGCCATAGACCTCCGCCACGCGGCTGCCCGGCGTCAGGCTGGCCTCATAGGCGCCCAGCCGCATGGTGCCGCCCATATCGCCGTCGGCGTCGCGGCTTTCCACCTGGTTGCCCTTCACCCATTCGGTCATCAGGCCGATGACGGGATGTTTGGGATTGCCGATCTCGGTGGTGCCCGCGCCTTCCAGCCCCGCCAGGTTGCGCGCCGCCTCGATCACCGCCATGTGCAGGCCATAGCAGATACCGAAGAACGGCACCTGCCGCTCGCGCGCGAACTTCACCGCGCCGATCTTGCCTTCGGTGCCGCGCTCGCCGAAGCCGCCCGGCACCAGGATGCCGTGGACATTCTCCAGGAAGGCGGCGGCGTCGTCGCGCTCGAACACTTCGCTGTCGATCCAGTCCAGATGCACCTTGACGTTGTTGGCCAGGCCGCCATGCGCCAGCGCCTCGGACAGCGATTTGTAGCTGTCCTTGACCTGGATGTACTTGCCCACCACGGCGATGCGGACCTCGCCCTCGGGATTCTTGACCTTGTGGACCACATCTTCCCAGCGCGACAGATCCGGCTCGGGTGCGTTGTCGATCCCGAACACCTTGAGAATCTGGGTGTCCAGTCCGACCTGATGATAGGCGATGGGCACGCGATAGATGGTGTCCAGGTCCATCGCCGGGATCACCCGCTCGGCGGCCAGGTTGCAGAACAGGCCGATCTTGCGGCGGTCGTCCTCCGGGATGGGATGGGAGGTGCGGCAGAGCAGGATGTCGGGCTGGATGCCGATGGCCCGCAATTCCTTGACGCTGTGCTGGGTGGGCTTGGTCTTCAGTTCGCCCGCCGCCTCGATGAAGGGGATCAGCGTCAGGTGAATGAAGGCGGTCTGGCCGCGGCCCAGGTCGTTGTGCAGCTGACGGATGGCCTCGAAGAACGGCAGGCCCTCGATGTCGCCTACCGTGCCGCCGATCTCGACCAGCAGGAAATCCAGCCCGTCGGTATCGGCCAGCACGAATTCCTTGATCATGTCGGTGACATGCGGAATCACCTGCACGGTGCGGCCCAGATAGCCGCCCTTGCGTTCCTTTTCGATCACCTGGCTGTAGATGCGCCCCGAAGTGACATTGTCGGACTTGCGCGCCGACACGCCGGTGAAGCGCTCATAGTGCCCCAGATCGAGGTCGGTCTCGGCCCCGTCATCGGTTACATAGACTTCACCATGCTGGAACGGCGACATCGTGCCGGGATCCACATTGAGATAGGGATCGAGTTTGCGAAGACGAACCTTGTAGCCGCGTGCCTGAAGCAACGCGCCAAGGGCGGCGGACGCCAGACCTTTTCCGAGGGAAGAGACCACGCCGCCGGTGATGAAGATCAACCGGGCCATGGGAGGCCAACATCATGAAAAGGCATGATGGACGCAAGCGCAAAATTGCAAAAATTTCCGGGCGCTAACAGCTATGCGCGTCTTGCAATAAGACGCCGACTCGTTACCGCGCCGCCGCGCTTACTGCGGCTTGGGGACCGACGGAACCGCGGGGGCGGCCGGCGCCGCGGGCGCGGTGGTGGCCGGGGCGGCATCCAGGATCGAGGCGTTGTTGGGCCGGCCATGCAGCGCCATCAGGTTCAGCCCGATGCAGATCAGGAAGAACAGGCCCGCCAGGATGGCGGTGGTGCGGGTCAGGGTGTCGGCCGCGCCGCGCGGGGTGAACAGCCCGCCCATGCCGCCGCCACCGCCGCCGCCCAGGCCCAGGCCGCCGCCTTCCGACCGCTGCAGCAGCACCACCACGATCAGGGCGATCGCGATGAGCAGTTCAACGACAAGCAGCATGGTGGCCATGGCGGAAGTCCGGGCTTTCGAGGCGAA
>CALDFO010000155.1 GCA_937942205.1 uncultured Alphaproteobacteria bacterium | reverse complement strand
TCGCTGATGTCCAGAATGGGGCCCTTGGGACCGTGGCCGGCGCTGTTGACCAGCACGTCGATGCGGCCCCAGCGGGCCAGTGCGCCCTCCACCAGCCGCGCCAAGTCATCCGGCGACTGGTTGGAGCCGGTGACACCCCAGCCACCCAGCTGCTC
This sequence comes from uncultured Alphaproteobacteria bacterium, assembly GCA_937942205.1. GTDB lineage: Bacteria > Pseudomonadota > Alphaproteobacteria > Micropepsales > Micropepsaceae > Rhizomicrobium. Next base: position 849 of record CALDFO010000155.1, on the reverse strand, counting down.
CGCCAGCGCCTGCCCCTTGCCCGACGACGACAGGATGGCGACGCGAAAGCCGTCGGTGGCCAGCCGGCGCTCGCAGGCGGCGCCCATGCCGCTGCCGGCAGCGGTGAGGATGGCGACCTTGTCGGCATTCATGGACATGTCTCCTTCACGGCGGCGGCTGTCGGTGTCGCCAGATAACTATCATTAGCATAGCTGCTGGCGCACGTCAGTCGGTCGCTGCAAGCCGATTTGATCAAGAATCGCTGGCCGGTACATCGGGCAGCAGGCAGGCTTCGGTGACCTGCAGGCCATTGTCGCGCGCGAAGTTCATCACGAAGTCCCAGGCCATCGGCTCGTGCTCGCGCAGCGCGCGGTTGACCACCACGCAGCTCACCCCGTCGATGGCGGTGGGCACGCACCAGGGCGAGTAGCTGATGTGGCCACCTCGCGCGCCTGCCCCGCCCGGGCGGAACTGCGCCATCACCCCGGCCAGGCGTTCGGCCCAGTCGCTGGGGCGAAAGCGGCGTCCATCCTCGGTCAAGCCCCGGATGAAGACTTCACTGCTGGTGGAGGTGGCGGCCATGGGTGCGTGCGGTTCCAGAGCGGCAAGCCGGCGCTTGTGGCACCGATGCCGCCGAAAATTGTATCTTATATAAGACTGGTGAAAACCCACCCGTCCGGCACCTGATCCAGATAAAGGAAGTTTCATCTCGGCGCGCCGCATGCGCCCTAGAATGCATGCTCGACGGGTCGCGTTGGGCGACCCGCTTCTGTTTGGTGACCGCAATCCAAGGAGCCCGAACCGTGTCCGTCGCCCCTGAACCCGACCAGCCGCACCTGATGAACACCTACGGCCGCCTGCCCGCGGCC
>CALDFO010000154.1 GCA_937942205.1 uncultured Alphaproteobacteria bacterium | reverse complement strand
AATTGCCCTATTGGGCTGGCAGATTGGGCGCATTCAGGGACGGGCGACGGCACCGGCCCGGCAGCCGGGCCGCGACGAGAACAGACGTGTGAGAATCGTTTTCAAATTACCGGCCGCGATGATGCTGGGCGTTTGCTGCGCCCTGGCCCCCTCCGCCGCCCGGGCCCAGCCCGATGCCCCGCCAGGCGTGCCGCCCAGCATGGCCTCCCGCCTGGCCGCCGAGAAGATCGGCGCGGTGCAGACCGGCCTCTACAGCGCGGGCGACAGCAGCTTCACCCTCACCATCCTCCGCCGAGACCGCTATCTGCTGCGCTTCGCGGGCGGCGGCGAACGCTTTGTCCTCAGCATGGGGCGCGGCTCGCTGGGCGCCAAGATGCTCAAATACGATACCGGTACGACCGCCTTGCGGGTTTCGGTGTGGGGCGGGTTGACGCTGTACACCCAGGACGCGCCGCAGGGGCTGCCCGCCACGCGCCAAGGCGATGCGCCCGCCGACGAGGTGCTGGCCGTCTCGGCGCCGGAAATGCAGACCGCGCTCGGCGACCAGTCCGGCCACATGGCCTATGCCCAGAACATTGCCCTGAAATTCGCCGCCGATCCCAGTGTGCTGGCCGCCGATCCGGAGACGCGCGGCCGCGCCTTCGAGGCGCTGGTCAGCGCCGGGCTGGGGATCGAGCGCTATCTGACCATGCCGGGCGCGCGCCAGGCGCTGGCCAAGCGCGTCAATGCCGTGAAGATCGCCGCCGGCGGCAAGCCCACCGTCACGCTGGCGGGCCAGACCCTGCTGGTCAGCTTCGTGCCGGGCGACGGGCCGGAGGGACGGGCCTCGTCTCTCACCATCCAGCAGGAACTCGGCAAGCTGCTGGCCAGTTCGGCCAAGGATGTGGCGACGAAATAAGTTGAACCCCTCCGGTTTCAGCTTCCGCTCGCGTGCTCGGCTTGCGCCTGCGCACGCTTCGCTCGCTGAAACCACCTCCCCTTCTCTGTGCGCTACGCGCACGAAGGGGAGGCGGGGCTGCGTATGCTGCAACAAAAAGGCGCCCCACAAGGAGGCGCCTTTTGCTTTGCTTCAACACACACCGAATAACTCCCCCCTCATGGCGAAGCCATTAGAGGAAATTTACCCCCTCTGTACTTGCTACTTCTTCGACATCACCGTCACGCGGCCGACGCTGGTGTCGCCCGCGATCAGATTGTTGTTCTTGTCGAAGGCCCAGTAGCTGGCCTCGGTGAACTGGCCGTGGCCGACGCCCATGCCGTTGCCCACCGCGCCCAGCACCTTGCCGTCGCGGTTGAGCTTGAGGAACTGGCCGTCCTGGCCCGAGGCCATCCAGGGATTGCCGTCGCGGTCGAAGTTCAGGGCGCAGACCAGGTTCTTGGTCTGGAAGGTCTTCTTGAAACGGCCGTCGGCGGTATAGACCACAATGCGATACTGCTCGCGGTCGCCGATCCAGACATCGCCGTTGGTGGGATCGACCGCCAGACCGTGCACGTCGTTGAACTTGCCCTGGCCCACTTCATTGCCGAACCACTGGCGCACGAACTTGCCGTCGGACGTCACCTGGACGACCCGCGCCACGCCTTCCCGGTTCCAGGCGTCGGGGCCATCGACATCGTTGGGGCTCTCATTGGCATGGCCCTCGCCGATATAGACCTCGCCCTTGGGCCCGAAGGCCACCATCACCGGCTGCCACAGCAGGCGCTGGCCCTTGTCCTCGACCCAGTCGCCGGGCTTGCCCGCCGTGCCCAGGGTCAGCAGCAGTTTGCCCTCCGGCGACAGCTTCATCACCGTGGCGCGGCCATTGTCGGTGATCCAGACATTGTCCTGGGCATCCACCGCCATGCCGTGGGCCTTGTCCTGATGGCCGATCACGCTTTCGGGCACTTCCAGGATCAATTTGTGATTGGCGTCGAACTTCATCAGCTGGGTGACGCCGACGGGCGAACGCTTGAAGACCCACAGATTGCCCTTGGAATCCATCGCCACGGCGGGGACGCCGCCGATGCCCTTGGGCACCACATAGGGATAGGAGAAAGCATAGCCCATCGTCTGGTCGTAATTGACCCGCGCCAGGGCGCTGCGCGCATAGCCGTCCTTGCGGCCGCAGATCGGCGAGCCCTTGCAGGACTGCCCGCCCGCGCCGCCGGGCACACGCGCCACGCCGCCCATCAGGGCGGCGCGTTGTTCGCGCGGAACCACATTCACGGTGCCGTCGGCCTCCACCATGGTGAAGCCGGTGGGATCGGGAAAGGACGGCTTCAGCGACCAGGCGGGCGTGCCGTCGCGGGCGGGCTCGCCCTGGATCGCCAGACGGCTGGCCTGGGCGAATGCGGCGGAGGTCATCAAGCCCAGCGCCAAAGCCGTGCCTGCCAGAAGATGCATTTTCATTGGACGTTTCCCGGTGGTTTTGTTGGAGAGGTTGTTGGGAGAGGTGTTGAGCGGACGATGCGCGGGGCGCGGGCGGCGCGTCAACGACAAAGCGTCACGGTGCGGTGCAATATCGCCCGCGCTATTCCGCGATCAGGGCCGCGATCATGGCGAAAAACCGTCCGGCGCCATTTCAAACGCGGAAAATTCAAAGCCCGGCGCCACCGTGCAGCCCACCAGCGTGTAATCGCCCAGGCTTCGGGCCGCCTGCCAGGCGCCCGGCGGCACCACCGCCTGCGGCTGCTGTCCGGCTTCCAGGTCGGGCCCCAGGATCACCACATCCGTGCCGATCTGCAATTCCAGCGGCGCGCCGCGATAGAAGTGCCAGACCTCGGCGGCGTCCACGCGATGAAAGCGCGAGGATTCGCCGCGCCTCAGCAGGAAATAGATGGCGGTGGAATGGGCGCGGCCCCTGTTCGCATCCCGAAACGTCTCGCGGAAATGGCCGCCTTCGGGATGCGGCTGCAAACCCAGATGCGCGATCAGCCGATCGGCTTCATTCCTGTCAGGCATGTCAGGCCGCCACGCGCAGAGTCGCGCCGCGCGCCGCCATCACACCCATCGCCGCCGCGATGGAGCGCGAATCGTTGAGCGCGTCATGGGCACGGCCTTCAAACGGCACGCCCAGCAGCGGGCCGATATCGCAGGAATGCAGGCCGCGCGGGTCGATGCCATGCCCGGCGAACCAGGCGCGCAGGTCGTGGAACGGCGGCAGCGGCGCGGCGTCCCGGATGCCGTAGAGGCGGATATTCTCTTCCAGCACCCATTCGTCATGGCCGAAGGCGCAGATCACCCCGCCTGCCGCGAACGCCGCGAAACGGGCATAGGCTTCGGCGAAATCCACGCCGTGCAACGCCAACCGCGCGCCGGTGATGCCGGTGAGCCGTTCGAAATAGGGCGACAGCACCGGGTTGACGCGCGGGCGCACCAGCAGGTCGAACTCCGCCAGCGGCGCCAGGGTGGCGGCATCCAGCTTCACCGCGCCGATCTGCACCACCTCCTTGAACTCGCCCGGCGTCAGCCAGTGCCGCGCCATCGAACCGTCCCAGGCGGTGAATTCCAGGTCGAAGACGGTGATGGTCGGCACGTCGGGCGCTCCTGGCCTGCTTGGGCAAAGCATACCGCAGGCGCGTGTTAATACACTGTTAAGACTGTTCGGATTGGCTGGTTTTCCGGCAAATCAGGAGCGCAGGCATGGCTCTCGGCGAACCCCGTCCGTCTTCCTGGAACGTCCGGCCACCGGCGTTCGAGCCCCTGCCCGCGGCGGCGCCCATGTCGGCACCCATGTCGGCACCCATGCCGGCACAAGACCAGCGCCCGCCCATCCCCTTCGATGCCTTGGCCCGCCTGCCGCGCCTGCGCGACGCGGCGGGGCGCGACTGGCGCACCGGCCGTTTCCTGGCCCGCGCCCCCCTGGCCTGCCTGCTGCTGATGGCGGCGGGCACACTGGCCATCGCCACCGGCGGCGGTACGCTGAAATCGCATTTCGCCTGGGCTGCGCTGCTCCTGATCGGCATCGTCGCCATCATCCGCAGCCATATGCGCGGCCATGCCCGCACCCTGCGCCGGACGCCGCTGGAGGAAGCGGCGGACGATCTGCGCTTTCTTCTTTTATATATGCGGACGGCCTGGGGAACCGGCGCCTTCCTGGTGATGCCGGGCCAGCCCCTGCCCTTTCAAGCGGTGGCCTTCTGCCTGGCGCCCGCCCTGGGCCTGTCGCTGATTCTGCGGGACGAAAAGGCGGCGGTGGCCTTCACCACGCCGGTCCTGCTGCTGACGGCTGGCGCCGCCCTGCTGGGCGCCTGGCCCGCCGCCCCTTGGGTGGCGCTGGCGATCCTGGCTGGCGGCGGCGGCGCGCTGGCTCTTCCCGCATTGCAGCACCGGCGCACGGCCCTGCCGCCCATGTTGCGCCCGCAAGAATAGGCGCCCTTTCGCCCGCGCGTCACATCCGAAGCTATACTGGCG
>CALDFO010000153.1 GCA_937942205.1 uncultured Alphaproteobacteria bacterium | reverse complement strand
CTGGGCTGGCAGATTGCCTATATCGCCTGTGCGGGCCTGGCCCTGCCCGCCATGCTCACCGGGCTGGTGATGGGCGAACCGTCGCGCCACCGCGAAATGGCGGCCCGCACCGGCGTCGCCACGGCGGTCAAGGCGATCTATGGCCCCTTTGTCGAATTCTTCGCCCGGCAGGGCGCCTTCCTGGTGCTGCTGTTCATCCTGCTGCACAAGGTGGGCGACACCCTGGCCAACCTGACGGTGCGCCTGCTGCTCAACGACCAGGGCTATACCAATGACGAAATCGCCATCTACGATGTCGGCATCGGCTTCTGGGCCTATCTGATCGGCATATTCGTGGGCGGGGTGCTGTATGCCCGGCTGGGCATGAAGCGTTCGGTCCTGATCAGTCTGGTGCTGATGGGCGTCACCAATCTCAGCTTCGCGGTGCTGGCCCAGGTGGGGCACACCAATTGGGGCCTGGCCGGGACCATGGCCTTCGAGAACTTCGCCAGCGGCATCGGCGGGGTGACGGTGGTGGCCTATTTCTCGGCCCTGACCGATCTGCGCTTCACCGCCTCGCAATATGCCCTGATCTCGGCGGCGGCCAGCGTGGTCGGCCGCGTCCTGACCGGCACCACCGCCGGGGCGCTGGTGGAAGCGATGGGCTATGTCAGCTTCTATCTGCTGACCACCCTGGCGGCGGTTCCCGGCATCCTGTTGTTCTGGTTGATGATGCGGGCGGGTCTGATAGACGCCTCGATCGGCACCGCCGGAAAGGCGCGCGGCGGATCGTAGGAACCGCCTGTCGGCAAGTTAACCCACGGCGCGGCCACAAAAATCCGGGCGGGCCTTGGAAGTCCCCCGCTCCTTGGAGTAAAATCGCCAAACTGTCGCACAAGAGGCGTAAGCCCGGCACGGATGCGGCCCTGGCGAGTCCCTGACGCGTCCTTGACGAGTGTTGGGGGAGGGGACTTGGAGAGCCGCCAACAGGATACGATCGTGGTCAACATCTACGAAGCCGGACCGTTTGAAGGCCGTTTGGAGCAGTGGCCGGTGCTGGCCGTCTCCGGCGCGCTGGAAGTGCGCCTGGCCGAGACCGAACTGGAAGTCGAACAGGCCCAGCGGCTGCGCTATTCGGTTTT
>CALDFO010000152.1 GCA_937942205.1 uncultured Alphaproteobacteria bacterium | reverse complement strand
GGACAGGGCCCTGCCGGTGCCGCCGTCCCGGGTGCATCTGATGCTGAAATACAAGGCGCCATGGGTGACGCCGCATTTCGGGCGCGGCGATGCGAAATTCCACAAATATCCCGAACTCTCGATCGAGGAATGGCACAGGAAACGCGGCCTCTGGCTGCAATAGGAGGGAACATGCTGAGCAAGAAGGTGAGCAAGCCGGGCGAAACCGGCGTCTGGATCGCGGTGCTGGCGTCGGGCGAGGAGGCCAAGACGTCGCTGCTGGCCATCGCGCGGGAGCAGGGGATCGAAAGCGCCAGCTTCGTGGCGCTGGGCGCCTTTGAAAAGGCGGTGATCGCCTATTTCGACTGGCCGGCCAAGGCGTATCAGCCAATCCCGGTGGACCGGCAGGTGGAGGTGATCTCCCTGGTGGGCGACATCGTGCCCGACGAAAAGGGCACGCCCAGCCTTCATGCCCATGTCGTGCTGGGCCTGCCCGACGGCAGCACCCGCGGCGGCCATCTGATGGAAGGCCATGTGCGGCCGACGCTGGAGATCACCATCACCGAAACGCCCGCCCATCTCACCCGCCGCAAGCATCCCGAACTGGGCGTGGCGCTGATCGAGGGCTAGAGCGGCTTTTCGTACAGCCGGTAGGTCTTGTAAGGCACGCCGCCCACCATCTCGATCACATGGCGCACCCGGCTGTTGCGCGCCAGGATCCAGGACAATTCGCTGTCCACCACGCCGCGCGCGAAATTGAATTCCCGCACCGCGCGGATCACCGACAGCGACAGCGCCGCGCCCACCGGCGTGGCCTGCAACGCCTTGCGCACGCCCATCATCGGCATCCGCGCGGTCCGGGGGCGGCGCACCTTCATGCGCCACAACAGCTTGATCCAGTTGAACGGAAACAGCCGCCCGCGCATGTCGCGGATCGCCTCGTTGAGATTGGGGAAGATGGCGGCGAAGGCGGCGGGCCGGCCCTGATATTCGGCGATGGCGACATCGCCGGGCCGCAGCAGCAGCCGCAGGATGCCCGCCAGGTCGTCGATCTCGGCCTGGGTCATGGGGACATAGCCCCAATTGTCCGACCAGGCGTCGTTGATGATGTCCAGCAGCATCGCCACCTCGTCGCGGAAATGCGCCTTGTCCATGCGGATGGTGCGCAGGCTGATCTCGCCGCCGCGCATGGCGCGGCCCAGCAGCTTTTCCAGCCGGGCGGTGTCGGCCTCGGGACCATAGCGATAGGCGATCAGGTCTTCGGCCGGGGCATAGCCGGTTCCGATGATGCGATCCGCGTAATAAGGGCGATGATGGTTCATCATCACATAGGGCGGGGTGTCGAAGCCGTCGACCAGCAGGCCCGGCTGGTCCCACAGCGAAAAGCTCACCGGCCCGATCGCGCGCGCCATGCCCTGGCCGCGCAGCCAGTCTTCCGCCGCTCCCAGCAGGGCGGCGAAGACGTCCGGCTCGTCCAGCGCCTCGATGAAGCCGAAATGACCGGTGGCGTCGCGGTGACGTTCCTGGTGCAGCCGGTCCACCTGGGCGGTGATGCGGCCCACCGGGCGGGCGCCGCGATAGGCTAGGAAGAAGGCGGCGGTGGCGTGCCGGAAATAAGGATTGTGCTTGGGCGAGAAGTGCAACCGGCGCTCCAGCAGCAGCGGCGGCACCCAGTTGGGATCGTCGGCATAGACGGCGAAGGGCAGGTGATGAAAGTCGCGCCACTGGGCTTTCGTCTCCACCGGCACGATGGTGACGGGGGCGCGGTCGGGATCGGTCAAGGGCGGCGTATCCGGTCGGAAGCGGCGGCACCATAGCCTTGGCCGGGCCGATTTGATAGGAAGCTTCTGGCCGCATTGTCGCGGTGTTTTTGGCCCTTCCGATGCCCGGCACCACCATCCCGATCACGACTATTCTGATCACGGGCGCATCCAGCGGCATCGGCGCGGCGCTGGCGCGCGCCCATGCGCGGCCGGGCGTGCTGCTGCTGCTGTGGGGCCGCGACGAGGCGCGGCTGCGGGCGGTGGCGGACGATTGCACGGCCAAGGGCGCACGCTGCCGCATCGACGCCTTCGACCTGCGCGATCTGGACGGGCTGGGCGCGCGCCTGACGGCGGCCGACGCGGCCACGCCGCTGGATATCGCCATCCTCAATGCCGGGCTGGGCGGCACCGTGCCCGATGACCGTCATGCCGAGGCGCCCGAGCGCGCCCGCGCCACCGCCGAAGTCAATTTCGTCGTTCCCGTCATGGCCGCCAGCCAGATCGCCGAGGCGATGGCGCGGCGCGGCGCCGGACAGATCGTGCTGATCGGCTCCATCACCGAATCCTTTCCGCTGCCCATGGCGCCCACCTATGCCGGAACCAAGGCGGGGCTGGCGCTGTTCGCCGAGGCGCTGGATATCCGGATGCGCCGCCAGGGGGTGGCGGTGACGCTGGTGTCGCCCGGATTCATCGACACGCCGATGAGCCGGGGCGTGACCGAGCCCAAGCCTTTCCTGATGCGCGCCGATGCCGCCGCCGCGATCATCACACGCAAGGTCGCGGCCCGCGCCCGCCGCGTGGTGGTGCCCTGGCAGTTCGCCGTGATCCGCGCCGTCACCCGGCTGCTGCCGCGCGCGGTGCTGCGGCGGGTGCTGGGTCGCGCATGACCGTGCAGGCCCTTCTTGCCGCCTGGAGCGAAAAACGCTGGGTGCGGTTGTCGGCGCATCTGCTGCGCTGGCTGATCCCCATCGCGCTGCTGGGCTTTATCGGCTGGCGGCTGAGCGGGCTGGGCTGGCGGGAAATCTGGCAGGCGCGGCCCGCCAGCCTGGTTTTCTATCTGCTGCTGGTGGGGCAGTTCTTCATCCAGCCGCTGGGTGATCTGCTGATCTATCGCAATCTCTGGCGGCCCCATGCGCCGCCCTTCGCCGTGATCCTGCGCAAGCGGTTCCTCAACAGCGCCATCTTCGATTACACCGGCGAGGTCTTCTTCTTTCTCTGGGCGCAGAAGACGCTGAAGCTGCCCAAGCGCATGATCGTGCACGCCATCAAGGACAGCAATGTATTGTCGGCGGGGGCGGCGCTGACCATGGTTTGGCTGATCGCGCTGGCGCTGCTGCTGCTGGGCGGCCTGCGCATCCCCCGGATGTTCGAGAGCCATGGCTGGTTCTATGTGCTGGTGGGGTCCCTGCCTTTCTTTCTCTGCGCCACGCTGTTCTTCGCCCATCGCAAGGTCACGGCGCTGTCCCGCCGCCAGATCGCCCAGACCTTCGGCATCCATTTCCTGCGCTGCCTGCTGGTGCTGACGGTGGAGTTCGGGCTGTGGATGTTCTCCGGCGCGCTACCCACCGCCGTCGCCTGCCTGCAATATGTGGCGCTGCGGCTGGTGGTGACGCGGCTGCCCTTCGTGCCCAACAAGGATCTGGTCTATGTCGGCGTCGGCATCGCGGCGGCGGGCATGGCCGATGTCGCGGTGACGCCGGTGGCCACGGTGCTGGTGGTGATCGCGGCGGCGGACATGATCCTGGCCTGCGCGGTGGCGGGCGTGCCCTGGGCCTTCGACTATTTCTTCGGCGCCGGGCGGCGCGGCCGGGCGGACGCCTGATGCGGACCCTGATATGCCCCTTGGTGCGAAGGCTGCTGCGCAGCCCCCTGTTCTGGATTCTGGCCTTCGCGGCGCTGATGCGGGTGACGGGCCTGTTCTGGGGCCTGCCCCATGCCGACGGCTGGGACGATGACGGCTTCGCGCCGCGCAATTTTCTCACCGCCCTGGCGCTGACCTGGGCGCCGGGTTCCTATTTCACCTATCCGCCGCTGCACGCCTTTGTCCTGCTGCCGCTGACCCTGCCGGGCGCGGCGCTGGCGCTGGCCCAGGCGCCGTCCCTGTCGCAGGCCGATGTGATCGCGGCCATCACCCAGCCTTTCTATATGACCTGGTTCTCGCTGGCGGCGCGGCTGGTGAGCCTTGCGATGTCGCTGGGCATCATCTGGACCATGGGCCGGATGGCGGAGCTGGTGGCGGACCGCCGCGCCGGATTGCTGGCGGCGGCGGCCTGTGCCCTGGGTGTGGGGCTGACCTATTACGGCCAGGTCAGCAACCTGGATGTGCCCTATCTGTTCTGGAGCAGCCTGGCGCTGCTGGCTTTGATGCGCGCGATGGTGGAGCGCCAGACGCGATGGTTGTGGCAGGCGGCGCTGCTGGCCGCCGCCGCCATCGCCACCAAGGATCAGGCTTATGCGGTATTCGCCCTCAGCCTGCCCCTTGCGCTGCTGCTGTGGTTCGCGGCGGACGCCTGGCCGCGTGCCCAGGCCCGGCGGGTTCTGACGACGTTGGGCGGCGCGGCGCTGTTGGCGGGCCTTCTTCTGCTGCTGGTGGATGGCGCGCTCACCAATCCTTCCGGTTTCGCCAAACGGATTGCCTTCCTGGCCGGGCCCGCCAGCCATGACTATGCCGCCTATGTGGCGGGGCCATCGGGCTGGTGGGCGCTGCTGGGCGACATGGCCGCCCATTTCGGCCAGGGCAGCGGTGCGGGCGTGCTGATGCTGGCGGCGCTGGGGGTGGCATGGCGTCTGCGCGACCGGCGCGACGCGGCGCGGTGGGTGGCGGGGTTACTGCCGCTGCT
>CALDFO010000151.1 GCA_937942205.1 uncultured Alphaproteobacteria bacterium | reverse complement strand
CTTTTTCATGCGTGCCTGAAAAGCGGCGACTTGAAAAACGGCTATTTCGGCGTGAGGCGATAGAGGCCGCCGGTGGTGGTGTCCTCCGCGATCCAGATCGCGCCGTCCGGGGCGACCGCCACGTCGCGGACGCGCTTGTCCATGTTCCAGCGCTCGGCGGGCTTGGCCCCGCCCTTGCCGTCGAAGGTGACGCGGGTGAGGGTCTTGCTCACCATGCCGCCGATCAGGGCCGATCCGTTCCAGTCCTTGAACATCGTGCCCTTGTAGAAGGTCAGGCTGCCCGGCGCGATGACCGGATTCCAGTAGATGACCGGCTTGGTCAGGCCCGGCGGGTTGGTGTCGGGGCTGGGAATGGGCGTGCCGTCATAGTTGGTGGCATAGGACACCAGCGGCCAGCCGTAATTCTTGCCCGGCTTGATCAGGTTCAACTCGTCGCCGCCCTTGGGGCCATGCTCCATTTCCCACAGATCGCCATTGGGCGCGAAGGCCAGGCCATAGGGCGTGCGATGGCCCATGCTCCAGGTTTCCGACGGCGTCAGGTTGGGGCCGGGGAAGGTATAGGTCTTGACCGGCGTGGCGGTCTTGGCGGCCTCGGTGTTCTTGGGCGGATCGGTGATCTGCACACTGGCGGCGCCGGTCTTGCCCGCCTGCGGATTGCCCGGCGCGGGTTTGCCGTCCAGCGTCAGATGCAGGATCTTGCCCAGCGGCTGGTTGGGATCCTGGGCCGGGGTGAAGCGCTGGCGCTCGCCCACCGACAGGAACAGCGACTTGCCGTCGGGGGCGAAGGCGATGGCGGCACCGAATTGGCCGCCCTTGCCGCCCGCGCCGTCACGCCAGATCACTTTCAGGTCGTCCAGGCTGGCCTTGCCGTCGGCGGTCGACAGTTTGGCCTTGGCCAGCGCCAGGCTGGAGCCGCCGTCATGTGGCTCCGAATAGGTCAGATAGACGCTCTGGTCGGTGGCGAAATGGGGCGAGACATAGACGCCCAACATGCCGCCCTGGCCGCCATACAGCACCGCGGGCGCGTTCTGGACCGGGGTCTTTTCGCCCTTCTGGGTCACCAGCCAGACCGGGCCGACCTTTTCGGTCACCAGCATCCGGCCGTCGGGCAGGAAGGCGATGCGCCAGGGCAGGTTGAAGGTCGCCACCTGGGTCATGGTGAAGGGCAGGCTGGCTTCGGGCGCCTGCGAACCGGCATTCACCTGGGCGTCCGCCTGGGTCGCCACCAGCGCCATCAGCAGCGCCGCTTTCACGGATTTCATGAGTCGTCTCCCCGTCCTGGAATTTCGCTTGAAAGTGGTCGCTTTTGTAATCGGCTTCGCCAAAAGCGTCCAGCAGGGGCCCCTGCCGGTATCCGTATGCCGCCGCAAAAGTGCGGCGAAATTAGGCCGCTACAGCAGTTTCAAGTCGCGCAGCGCGTCCGGCAGGGCGGCGAAATCGTCCAGCACCGCGTCCGCGCCCAGGTCGGCGGCGGGCACCGGCGTATAGCCGAAGCTGACCAGGATGCAGGGTGCCCCCGCTGCCCGCGCGGTGCTGAGGTCGGTGACTGAATCCCCGATCATCACGGCGGGGCCTTTGCCGCCCGCCAGCACATCGGCCACGACATCCTGGAAAATGCGCGGATCGGGCTTGGTATAGGGCTTGCGGCCCGCGCCATAGATGGCGGCGAACAGCGGCGCGATGCCCAGATGCGGCATCAAAAGGTCGGTCAGGGCCTGCGGCTTGTTGGTCAGCACGCCCAGGCGCGCGCCATCCCGATCCAGCGCCGCCAGGGTGCCGGCCACGCCGGGGAACAGCAGGCTGTCATCGGCGATGTGGCGGCGGTAGTGATCCAGGAAAATCTCCATCAGGCCGGGCATCTCCGCCTCGGTCACGGGCGCGCCGCTGGCCTCCATCGCCTGGAAGATCAGCGCCCGCGCCCCATGCCCCACCATGTGGCGCAAGCTGGTCAGGTCGATCCGTGGGCGCTCACGGGCGGCCAGCACGGCGTTGGTCGCGCCCAGAAGGTCTGGAGCGGTGTCGGCCAGGGTGCCGTCCAGGTCGAAAATCAGGGCGGGGGAGAGAGACATGGGTTAAGTAATCCGCGTCAGAATCGGGGCAATATACCGTCGTAAATTGTCACTTCATCTTTTTCCTCATCCGGACTACCCGAACCCCATGTCAAAAGCCGCCGTGATCCTCGCAGCCGGACAAGGCACGCGCATGAAGTCCGCGCTGCCCAAGGTGCTGCACAAGGTGGCGGGCCTGCCGCTGCTGGGCCATGTCGTGGCCGCGCTGCAGGCGGCGGGCGTGGACCGCATCGTGGTGGTGACGTCCGCGGCGGGCCAGGCGGTGCGCGACTATGCCGCGTCGCTGGGCTGCGCCACCGCCGTCCAGGATCGGCAACTGGGCACCGGCCATGCCGCCCTGTCGGCCAAGGATGCGCTGGCCGGATTCTCCGGCACGCTGGTGATCGTCAATGGCGACATGCCGCTGACGACGGGCGCGACCATCGAGGCCTGCCTGAAGGCGCAGGCCCGCACCGGCCTGGCGCTGCTGGCCTTCGAGCCGGCCGATGCCGGGGTCTATGGCCGGGTGCTGTTGACGCCGGACGGCTTTCTCAACCGCATCGTGGAATTCAAGGATGCCAGCGAGTCCGAGCGCGGCGTCACTCTGTGCAATGCGGGCTGCTATGCCGCCGACGCCGAAAGCTTCTTCCGCTGGGCGGCGGGCCTGAAGAACCAGAATGCCCAGGCGGAATATTATCTCACCGACGTTCCGGCGCTGGCCCGGCTGGACGGGGTCAAGTGCGGCATCGCCGTCACCGATGAGGTGTCCGTCACCGGCGTCAACAGCCGGGCGGAACTGGCCCAGGCGGAAAGCCTGTTCCAGCAGCGGGCGCGGGCGCGGCTGCTGGCCGACGGCGTCACCATGACCGCGCCGGAGACGGTGTTCCTGGCGCATGACACGGTGATCGGCAACGATGTGGAGATCGAGCCTTTCGTGGTGTTCGGTCCCGGCGTGACCATCGAGGCGGGCGCGCGCATCCGCGGCCATTCCCATATCGAGGGCGCCACGGTCGCGGGCGGTGCGATCATCGGCCCCTTCGCGCGCCTGCGCCCCGGCGCGCGCATCGGCAAAGACGCCCATATCGGCAATTTCGTCGAGATCAAGAATACGGTGATCGAACAGGGCGCCAAGGCCAACCATCTCACCTATCTGGGCGATGCGCGGGTGGGCGCGGGCGCCAATATCGGCGCGGGCACCATCACCTGCAATTATGACGGCTTCACCAAATCCCTCACCGATATCGGCGCGGGCGCCTTCATCGGCTCGGACACCGCGCTGGTCGCGCCGGTCCGGATCGGCGATGGGGCCATCACCGGCGCGGGATCGGTGATCACCCGCGATGTGCCCGCCGACGCGCTGTCGTTGGCGCGCGAACAGCAGATGGATATCGCGGGCTGGGCCAAGACCTTCCGCGACAAGAAACAGAAAGAGAAGAAGTAATGTGCGGCATTGTCGGCATCGCAGGCGCGCGCGACGTCGCCCCGGTGATCCTGGAGGCGCTGAAGCGCCTGGAATATCGCGGTTATGACTCGGCGGGCATCGCCACGCTGGAGGGCGGCGCCATCGCCCGCCGCCGCGCGCCCGGCAAGCTGAAGAATCTGGGCGCGGTGCTGGACACGGCGCCGCTGCACGGCGCCACCGGCATCGGCCATACCCGCTGGGCCACCCATGGCGCCCCCACCGAGGCCAACGCCCATCCCCATGCCAGCGCGCAGGTCGCCATCGTCCATAACGGCATCATCGAGAATTTCCGCGAGCTGAAAGCCGAGCTGGAAGCCGAAGGCCATGTCTTCGAATCCCAGACCGACAGCGAGGTGGCGGCGCATCTCGTCACCCAGTTGCTGCGCGAAGGCCTGTCGCCCGGCGACGCCGCCATGCGCGCGGTGGCGCGGCTGACCGGGGCCTATTCCATCGCCATGATCTTCAAGGACCATGACGGCCTGTTGGTGGGCGCGCGCAAGGGCTCGCCCCTGGCGGTGGGATATGGCGAGACGGAGGCCTATCTGGGTTCCGACGCCTTTGCCCTGGCGCCCTTCACCAACCGCGTCGCCTATCTGGAAGAGGGCGATGTGGTGGTGATCCAGGACGCCCAGGTTGCGATCTTCGACGCGGCGGGCCGCCCGGCCAACCGCGAGATCAAGATCACCTCCGCCAGCGCCGCGCTGGTGGACAAGGCGGGCCACAGCCATTTCATGGCCAAGGAGATCCACGAACAGCCCGAAGTGGTGGGCCATACCCTGGCGCATTATCTCGATCCTGCCGGTCCGGTGGTGCGTCATCAGGGCAAGGGCCTGCGCGAAACCCTGGTGAAGGCGTCGCGCCTGACCATCTGCGCCTGCGGCACCTCATACTATGCGGGCATGGTCGGGAAATACTGGTTCGAAAAGCTGGCGCGCCTGCCGGTGGATATCGATGTCGCCTCCGAACTGCGCTACCGCAATCCCATCTATCCCAAGGACGGCGCGGCGCTGTTCATCTCGCAATCGGGCGAGACCGCCGACACGCTGGCGGCGCTGCGCGCCGCCAAGGCCAA
>CALDFO010000150.1 GCA_937942205.1 uncultured Alphaproteobacteria bacterium | reverse complement strand
AAAGGCCATCGCCGATTTCGGGATGCGCGCCCGCGACAACAAGCTGAAGCTGGAAGAACTGCAGGGCGGCACCTTCTCCATCACCAATGGCGGGGTGTTCGGCTCGCTGATGTCCACGCCGATCCTGAATTCGCCCCAGTCGGGTATTTTGGGGATGCACAAGATCCAGCCCCGCCCCATGGCGATCGGCGATCGTGTCGAAATCCGCCCGATGATGTACCTGGCCCTGTCCTACGACCATCGCCTCGTGGACGGCCGCGAGGCCGTCACCTTCCTGGTCAAGGTCAAGGACAATCTGGAAGACCCCCAGCGCCTTCTTCTCGAAGTCTAAGACGCGCGGTCCTTTTGCGTCCTGGGTTTGTCGCGCGTGCTCACGGGCTTTTCGCCCGCTCCGCGCGACGCTCCTGCCCAGTCCGCAAAAATCCTCGCGCTTGAGCAGGTTCAAAGAAAAGGCGGCCCCAAGGCCGCCTTTTTTTTGTTGAAAAAGATTCGCGCCGTCAGGCCGTCCGTTTGTCGAGTTGTTCCAGCTTGGCCAGTTCGACATGGGCCCGCAGCTCGATCTGATCCAGCACATCCTGCAGCTTGGGATCGGCAAAGACATCGTGACGGCGCGTCACCGCCACCGCCAGCCGATTCAGGGTGGCGCGCGGAATGCCGCCGGCCAGCAGGCCGTCGCGCACGGAATCCAGCAGGTCCAGCAGATGCTCGCCATGGGCCTGGCCCTTGGAGCGGCCCTGGGTGGAATCGTCCATGCCCTGCAGCATCAGAATGGAATCCAGCGCCGCGATGGGGCCGGGACCGGCCACGATGGCGCCGGCGCTTTCCGCCGTGTCGGACACGCTGAAGCCGCCGGCGGCGGCGCCGGTGGAAGTCTTGCGTTTCACGGCCGATGTTTCGATCCGGCCCGGGCCTTTGATTTCCATGGGAATCGTCCCAATGCGACACGCCAGCATCGCCCCGCATGGTTAAGGAATGGTTAGGCCGTGCCGCCACCGGACGCCTGGGCGCGGAAAAGACCGCCAAAAGGCTGGCACGGGCCTTGAAGGATACCGCCCGTAATTGAAGGAGACGGTTGCCATGGACGGCGATCAGAAGAAGTCTTTCGGCCTGATGGCCGTGTTGCTGGTGGCCGTGGTGGCGCTGGCCGGCCTGGCCTATTGGAAGCTCAAGAGTCCCAAGATGGGCCCCTATGGCGCCATCGCCATGTCGGACACCTCGCTCACCTATGGCGGGGCCTGGGGCTATCCCGACCCCATCTCGGCCTACAAGCGTTCGGTCAGCGAATGCAACAAGGCGAGCAATGCCGGGGACTGCGTGGTCAAGGTCAGCCTCAAGGACAATTGCGGCGCCTTGGCGATCAGCGTGGAGCGCAACGCCTCCTACCTGGTGTCCGGCCGCGATCAGGTGCACACCACCGCCACCGCCATGGCCCAGTGCGAGGCGAGCGGGGCCGGCGACTGCACCATCCGGGAGAATATTTGTAGTAGTGCTTCTTAAGTTGAACCCCTCCGGTTTCAGCTTCCGCTCGGTCGCTTCGCTCCCCTCGCACGCTGAAACCACCTCCCCTTCCTGGCGCTGACGCGCCGAAGGGGAGGCGGGCCTCTGGAATACAGAAGTCTTTCTGCCCCCCTCCGACCTTCGCTTCCTGTCGGCACACGCGCTGTAAATCCAGCGCGTGTGCCTCAGTCGCTACGGTCACCTCCCCCTCGCATGTGCTTCGCACGCGATGGGGAAGGCGCCTCTTGAATTCGTCGGGCCGGGTCAGGCCCGGTGATACGGATGCCCCGCCAGGATG
Organism: uncultured Alphaproteobacteria bacterium; assembly: GCA_937942205.1. Taxonomy (GTDB): domain Bacteria; phylum Pseudomonadota; class Alphaproteobacteria; order Micropepsales; family Micropepsaceae; genus Rhizomicrobium. The sequence goes on along the minus strand of CALDFO010000150.1, from coordinate 2,789 downwards.
GTGATGGCGCGGTAGACCTGTTCGCACAGCAGCGCCCGCGCCAGCAGGTGCGGCCAGGTCTGGGGCCCGAAGGCCAGGCTGCGGCCCGCCTTCTTGCCCGGCAGCGCCGCCAGTCCATCAGGACCGCCGATCACAAAGCACAAATCCTTGGTGCCGACATCGCGCAGCGATCCCAGCATCTCGGCGAAATCCTCGCTTGTCATGCCCTTGCCCTTGGCGTCCAGCAGGATGACATGGGCGCCGTCCGGCAGGCGCGCCGACAACCGTTCGCATTCGTCCTTGATGCGCACGGCGGATTCGCGATGCTTGGACACCGGCAGTTCCTCGATGGACACCGCGGTAAAACCCAGACCGCGGCCCGTCTTGCGGGCGCGGTCGACGAAGTCCTCGCACAACAGCCCTTCCGGCGTGCCGCGCATATGGCCGATGCAATAGATCCAGAGGCGCACTATTTGCGGCCGCCGACCGACCACATGCCTTCCAGGTCGTAATAGTCGCGCACTTCGGGGCGGAACAGATGCACGATCACATCGCCCGCATCCACCAGCACCCAGTCGCCCTGGGCCTGGCCGGTGATCGGGCGGGTGCCATAGCCGCCGTCCTTCAGGCGGCGGGCCAGGTGTTCGGCGATGGCCGAGACATGGCGCGAGGAACGGCCCGATGCCACCACCGCCGCATCGCACAGGGCCGAACGGCCTTCCAGATCAATGGTGACGATGTTGTCCGCCTTGTCGTCGTCCAGCGAGGCCAGGATGCGCTTCAAAAGCTCGCTCTGCGGCGCGGCCTTTTTGACCGGCGCGGCGGCCGCCGTCTTGCGGGCGGGTTTTTTCACCAACGTTTTTTTGACGGGCGCTTTTTTGACGGGTGCTTTCTGGACGGGCGTCCGGACGGCTTTCGCGGAGTCCGTCCGGACCGGGGCCGTCTTGGACTTGGGTTTCGGTTTGGGCTTGGCTGAGGTCTTTGCTTTGGCTGGGGCTTTGGCTGGAGCTTTGGCCGGTACGGCGCGCTTGGCGGCGGCCTTGGGGGCGGGCGTCTTGGTCTTGTGAGTCAGGGCGGGATCTCCGTTCAGGGCAGCAGATTTAGCACGGCCTCGGCGGCGGCACCAAGGGCCTGTTCCCGCAGCGCCGTCGAGCTTTCGGGATGACGCCGCCCGTCCAGCACGACAAGGCTGGGCGGGGAACCCAGGCGGCGCGAGACGCCATAGCGGCGCGCCAACGGCGCGCTGAGCGAGGCCAGCACCGAGCCGGGGCGGCGCACCACCACGATGGGAAGGCGCGCGGCGATGGCCTGCCAGCGCCGCCAGCGCGAGAATTGCACCAGGTTATCGCTGCCCATCAGCCAGATGAAGGCCACGCCGGGAAAACGCTTCTGCAGCGCCGCCACCGTGTCGGCGGTATAGCGGGTGCCCAGCCGCCGCTCGATATCGGTGACGATGATGCGCGGCGACCCGGCCAGGTTGCGGGCGCGGATCAGGCGGGTTTCCAGCGCGTCCGGCGCGCCCTTGAGCGGATTGCCGGGTGACACCAGCCACCAGACATAATCCAGCCCCAGCGCCTTCAGCGCCACATCGCTGACATGCAGATGCCCCGCATGGGCGGGATCGAACGATCCGCCCAACAGGCCGATCCGCAAGCCCTCCGCGACGGGGCCCGGCGGCGCGACCCAGTGATGAGCCGACCCGCGCAATCAGGCGTCGCGGCCGTTATGGGCGCGGATATCCAGCGCGGAAATGTCCACGCCGTCCACACAGCGGACATTGATGGCGATCATCTTGTTGCCCTGGGGATCGGCGCCTTCGGAAAAGGGCGCCACGCCGCAAGCGGGACAGAAATGATGGTCGATCACCCGCTTGTTGAACCTGTAACTGCCCAGGTTTTCGCGCGGCGTCTTCAGGGTGAAGGCCGATTCCGGCACGAAATGCAGCAACCCGCCGCGCTTGGCGCAGAGCGAGCAGTTGCAGTCAATGACCGTCCCGATCTCGCCCTCGAAACTGTAGGCGACCTTGCCGCAATGGCATCCACCGGTGTGGGGCATGGCAGGATTTCCTTTATGGCCTGGTCTGGCCGTCGCCCCGCACCACATATTTGAAGGTGGTGAGCTGTTCGGCGCCGACCGGCCCGCGGGCATGCATCTTGCCGGTGGCGATGCCGATTTCCGCGCCCATGCCGAACTCGCCGCCATCGGCGAACTGGGTCGAGGCGTTCCACAGCACGATGGCGCTGTCCACGCTGTTCATGAAGGCTTCGGCGGCGGCGGCGTCCTCGGTGACGATGGAATCGGTATGGTGCGAGCCATAGGTCTCGATGTGCCGGATGGCCTCTTCCAGCCCGTCCACCACCTTCACCGCGATCACCGCGTCGAGATATTCGGTCTTCCAGTCGTCCTCCGTGGCGGGGACGGCGGCGGGAAAGACCGCGCGCACGGCGTCATCGCCGCGGATTTCGCAGCCGGCTTTGACCAGATCTTCCAGGCAGGCGATCCCGATGCCGTCCAGCACCGCCTTGTCGATCAGCAAGGTCTCGGCCGCGCCGCAGACACTGGTGCGGCGCATCTTGGCGTTCAGGACGATGGCGCGCGCTTTTTCGGCATCGGCCTTGGCGTGCAGGTAGACATGGCAATGCCCTTCCAGATGGGCCAGCACCGGCACCCGCGCCTCGTTGATGACACGCCCGGTCAGGCCCTTGCCGCCGCGCGGGATGATCAGGTCCACCGCGCCGTTCAGCCCTTCCAGCATCATGCCCACGGCGGCGCGGTCGGTGCTTTTCACCACCTGGATGGCGCGTTCGGGC